>USHH01000116.1 GCA_900554345.1 uncultured Bacteroidales bacterium
CTGATGCCGTCGGGGCCCCACCCCCCCCCCTCTCGTCGCCGGCCGAGAGCCAGCCGTCGCCTATCGTGATATCGACATCCAGACGTCGGGAGGCGGTGTCGCGGGCCATGAGCTGCTGCCACTTCACATCGAACGTGCGGTGGATTTCCGCGCCACGCGGAATCCTGACATTGCGGGCCGCGATGATGCGTCCACCCTCCACCTTATTCACATTCACACCAGTATAGACGCCGCCGGCATCGAAGAAGCTTATGCCGTCGCCGTTATGCAGCTGCTCAGGGCTGTCGATGGTCTCTCCGAGCGACTTGGGGGTAAGCATCGAGGCGATATGGAGGGGAGACTTTCCCCGGAGGAAATATTCAGTGAATCCCCTGTTGAAGCTCTTGTCGAGCTGTGGCGTGAAGGAGATCTCGGAAGTGCCGTAAGATGCACGGCACACCTCGTCGGGATGCGCCGCGATATAACCGTCGATGATGCGGCGGTAGGCGGCGGTGACATTCTTCACATAGTCGGCGTCCTTGAGACGCCCCTCGATCTTGAAGCTGCCGACGCCGGCCTCAATCATCTCGCCGATCAGACGGGAGGCATTGAAGTCGCGCAGCGAGAGGAGATGACGGTCGCGCGCCACAATCTTACCGACGTTGTCGGAGAGGGTGAAAGGCAGCCGGCACACCTGGCCACACTCGCCGCGGTTGGCGCTGCGTCCACCTATGGCGTAGCTGGCGTAGCAGCGCCCTGAATAGCTCACGCAGAGGGCGCCGTGGATGAAACACTCCACCGCCATAGAAGTGGAGGCGCACACGGCGCGGATCTCGTCGAGGGTCAGCTCCCGTGCAAGCACCACCTGGGAGAATCCGGCCTTCTCAAGAAACCGGATACGGGAGATGTCGCGGTTGTCGCACTGCGTGGAGGCATGCAGCGCTATGGGCGGGAGCTTCATGCGTAGCAGCCCCATGTCCTGCACGATGAGGGCGTCGACGCCGGCGGAATACAGCTGCCATATCAGCCTCTCAACCTGCGGGATCTCATTCTCGAAGACGATGGTGTTGACCGTGACGTAGACACGCGCACGATAGACGTGGGCGAACTTCACGAGCTCGCGTATATCGTCGACCGAATTTGAGGCGCCCTTGCGGGCGCCGTGGCTTGAAGCACCGATATACACAGCGTCAGCTCCATGAAGGATGGCCTGACGCGCCACCTCCGCATTGGCGGCGGGACTGAGGAGCTCGAGCGGACGCGGCTTAGGCGCCCCGGCAACCGGCTTTCCCATCACTTCTTCATTATTCGGTCGATGTTCCTCTTATCCTCACGCTCGCGTATACTCTGGCGCTTGTCATACTGCTTCTTGCCACGGCCGATGCCGATGAGCATCTTGGCATAGCCCTTGTCGCTGATGAAGACCTTCAGGGGCACGATGGTGAAGCCCACGTCGTCGGCGGCCTTGGAGAGTCGTGTGATCTCCTTGCGGGTGAGCAGGAGCTTGCGGTCGCGGCGCGTGGAGTGATTGTTGTAGGAGCCGTAGAAATATTCGGCGATGTGCATACCCTTGACCCACACCTCGCCGTTGTCGACCACGCAGTAGGTGTCGGCAAGGGAGGCCTTGCCGTTGCGTATCGACTTTATCTCGGTGCCGGTGAGCACCATACCGGCGGTGAAAGTCTCGGTGATCTCGTAGTCGAACCGCGCACGGCGGTTCTGTATGTTGACCTGGCTGGCATTCATAATCTAAAAATAGCTTCTATGGTTGTGTGGGAGCGGTCGTGTTCAGCGTCAGGAGTCTGTCGAATCCCCAGCCGAGGATGATGGGGACTCCTACAATCAGCAGACACAGAATCAAGAGAGAGGTAGTGGATCTCGCGGCCGGGAACTTGAGGAATCTCGAGCCCTGACATATAATATAAACAGTCCAGAGAGGAAAAAAGACGATTATCGCCTCAAACATCGGCAGCAGCTCGTAGATGATGTAGAAGAGGCAGAGGGTGGATAGGGCCACCATCACGAACACCTTCGCGAAAGGGGTCTGCATGGCTTCCTTCGCACCTTTAGGCATCAGGAACTGAGAGGCCACAATCACGAGGAAGTAGCTGAAGAATACGGAGACGAAGGCCACGCAGGCGTTGACGAGCACCTTTGTGACAGTGGTCTCCACATCGTAGAAGAAAGCCATGAACTGGCACACCGCGACCACGGCGCAGAGAGGATAGAAGCAGTCGCGGGCCACCTTCTCGGGCTTTAGGCCGCTGCGTCTTATCGACTTCCACCCTTCGAGCGGGCTTGCAAGCACCTTGAGCATCAGAAGAAAAGCCGAAGGACCGGCGCCCTTCTCATCGTCGTCGCTGTCGTCTCCGCCGTCGTTGCGGCATGCATCCGGCTTTCTGTCGGGGGAGGCATTCTCCTTGCCCTCGGCAGGTGCGCCGTCGGCAGGTGCGGCGCCATCATCGCCTATGATGTATGGCTCGAAGCCGCTGTCGGCCTTACGGCCGGAGGAAGAGTCTTCGGCGGGAAGGTCGTAGAACCGTGAATCGGGGAAACTGTCTTTATCGTTGTCCATACGGTGGATTTGCATTAAAAAACAGAAATGGAATGCAAAGTTAGCAAGAAACCCCGAGATATGGAAATTGAAAAAGTCGGCGCCGACACATCACGTGTCAGCGCCGACGCCTTAAAACATGTGCTTTAAAAGATATATTCTGTTTTCTTATCTTCTTATTCGCCACGCTCCTCGTTGAGGAGGCGTATCATCTCGATAGCGCTCTTGGGGATGCGTGTGCCGGGGCCGAAGATGGCAGCCACACCGGCCTTGTAGAGGAAGTCGTAGTCCTGAGCGGGAATCACACCGCCGGCAGTCACCATGATGTCGGGACGACCGAGCTTCTTGAGCTCCTCGATCACCTGGGGCACAAGGGTCTTGTGGCCGGCGGCGAGGGAGGAGACGCCGAGGATGTGAACGTCGTTCTCCACAGCCTGGCGGGCAGCCTCGGCGGGAGTCTGGAAGAGCGGACCCATGTCGACGTCGAAGCCGCAGTCGGCGTAGCCGGTGGCCACCACCTTGGCGCCGCGGTCGTGGCCGTCCTGGCCCATCTTGGCGATCATGATACGGGGCTGACGGCCTTCGCGCCTGGCGAAGTCAGCCACAACCTTGCGGGCTTCCTCAAACTCGGGATCACCCTTCTCCTCGTTGCTATACACTCCGGAAATTGTTTTGATTACGGCTTTGTAGCGACCCACCACAGCCTCGCAGGCATCGGAGATCTCGCCGAGCGAGGCGCGGAGGCCGGCGGCCTTCACAGCCAGGTCGAGGAGATTGCCCTTCGACGGGTCTTTCACACACTCTGTGATGTCGGCGAGGGCTTTCTTCACAGCCTCCTCGTCGCGATTGGCGCGAAGGTCCTCGAGACGGGCGATCTGCTCCTTGCGCACCTCTGTGTTGTCGACCTCGAGGATATCGATGGGATCCTCATGGTCGAGGCGGTATTTGTTGATGCCGACGATAGTCTGCTTGCCGGAGTCGATCTTGGCCTGCGTGCGTGCGGCGGCCTCCTCGATCTTGAGCTTAGGCAGACCGGTCTCGATGGCCTTGGCCATGCCGCCGAGCTTCTCGATCTCCTGGATGTGGTCCCAGGCGCGACGGGCTATCTCGTTGGTGAGGGCCTCCACATAGTATGAGCCGCCCCACGGGTCGATCTCCTTTGTGACGTATGTCTCTTCCTGGATATAGATCTGTGTGTTGCGGGCGATACGAGCGGAGAAGTCGGTAGGCAGCGCGATGGCCTCGTCGAGAGCGTTGGTGTGGAGCGACTGGGTGTGGCCGAGCACGGCGCCCATGGCCTCGACGCAGGTGCGGCCCACATTGTTGAAGGGATCCTGCTCCGTGAGGCTCCATCCGGAAGTCTGACAGTGTGTGCGCAGAGCGAGCGACTTGGGGTTCTTGGGATTGAACTGCTTCACGATCTTAGCCCAGAGCATACGGGCGGCGCGCATCTTGGCGATTTCCATGAAATAGTTCATGGAGATACCCCAGAAGAACGACAGACGGGGAGCGAAGGCATCGATGTCCATACCGGCGTTGACACCGGCGCGGAGATACTCGAGGCCGTCGGCCAGGGTATATGCGAGCTCGATGTCGGCAGTGGCGCCGGCCTCCTGCATGTGGTAGCCGGAGATGGAGATCGAGTTGAACTTCGGCATGTTCTTCGAGGTGTATTCGAAGATGTCGGCGATGATCTTCATGGAGAATGCCGGCGGATAGATGTATGTGTTGCGCACCATGAACTCCTTGAGGATGTCGTTCTGGATGGTGCCGGCCATCTCGTCGAGCTTCACGCCCTGCTCGAGACCCGCGTTGATGTAGAAGGCGAGCACAGGGAGCACGGCGCCGTTCATTGTCATGGAGACGGACATCTTGCCGAGGGGTATACCGTCGAAGAGCACCTTCATGTCCTCGATGGAGCAGATCGACACACCTGCTTTGCCCACGTCACCGACAACGCGCTCGTGGTCGGCGTCGTAGCCGCGGTGGGTCGGGAGGTCGAATGCCACCGACAGACCCTTCTGGCCGGAAGCGAGGTTGCGGCGATAGAAGGCGTTAGACTCGGCGGCGGTGGAGAACCCGGCATACTGGCGGATTGTCCAGGGGCGCATGGGATACATGGCGCTGTAGGGGCCACGGAGGAACGGTGGCAGACCCGACACGTAGTCGAGGTGCTCGAGGCCCTCAAGGTCGTTTTCGGTGTACACCGGCTTCACGTGAATGAGCTCGGCAGTGAGCCAGTCCTCCCCTTTTCCGGCGTTGGCGGGAGTTGCGGGAGCCACAACTTTCTCTATATCTATTTCTTTAAAATTCGGTCGCATGGCAGGGATTACTTAAGAAGCTTAGCGTTAAAACCAATGAGAGTCTCGAGCACGTTGACGCGCACGTGGATGAAGTGCTCGATGCCCTGTGCCTTGAGCTCGTCGGTGCAGGCGGGAGCGCCGGCCACCACAAACATGGCACGATTGTCGAGCTCCTTGAATGCCTCGGGAGCATACTGGGCATATTCGTCGTCGCTGGAGCAGAGCACCACGACATCGGCCTTTGCCTCCATAGCAGCGTCGATGCCTTCCTTGACGGTCTTGAAGCCGATGTTGTCGATGATCTCATAGCCTGCGCAGCCGAAGAAGTTGGCCGAGAACTGAGCGCGGGCGAGACGCATGGCGAGGTTGCCGATGGTGAGCATGAACACCTTGGGACGGTGTGAGCTACGCTCGGTGTCGAGGCGGAGGGCCTCAAACTGGCTTGCGGCACGGTCGAATACGAGACCCTCGACAGCGCCGTCGGCGATGTCGGCGCCGCAGCAGTGGCCGCATGCGTTCTCGTCTCTCTTTATCTTGTCGAGAGCCTTCTCGTTGAAGTTGGGATACTGGTTGGTGCCGAGCAGGATCTCCTTGCGGCGGGCAACGTCGACGTGACGCTTCACGCCGCTCTCGTTGACCTTACGCTGCACCTCGCCGGCCTCGAGCTGGGCGCAGAAGCCGCCGGCATCCTCGATCTCGTTGAAGTTCTTCCATGCCACCTCGGCGATGGAGTGTGTGAGGGTCTCGATATAGTAGCTGCCGCCTGCGGGGTCGACCACCTTGTCGAGATGGCTCTCCTCGCGGAGGAGGAGCTGCTGGTTGCGCGCGATACGCTCGCTGAACTCATCGGGCTGCTGGTAGGGCAGGTCGAAGGGAAGGGTCTCTATGGAGTCGACGCCTGCGAGAGCGGCGCTCATGGTCTCGGTCATGGAGCGGAGCAGGTTGACGTGCGAATCGTAGAGAGTCTGGTTGAAGCGGCTTGTCACGGCGTGGACGTGCATCTTGCATGCGTCGTCGCTGCAGGGGTTGTAGGCCTTTACTATCTCGGCCCAGAGCATGCGTGCGGCGCGGAACTTGGCGAGCTCCATGAAGTAGTTGCTGGAGATGCCCATGTTGAACTTGATGCGCGAGGCAGCCTCGCAGGGCTTGAGGCCGGCCTCGGTGAGGATGGTCATCCACTCGGCGCCCCATGCGAGAGCGTAGCCGAGCTCCTGGGTGATGTAGGCGCCGGCATTGTTGAGCATGGCGGAGTCCACGAGGAAGCAGCGGAGGCCTGGAGCATCCTTCACGATGCTGTAGAGTGACACTGCGAGCTCCTTGATATCTTTGGGGAATCTGAGGCCGTGCTTGAGGATGCGGCGGAAGGGATTGAACTCGATCGAGCCCCTGAAGGCCTCGAGGAGGCTGTTGCGGCGGAGATAAGCCATGAGGGCGGCGGCTACCTGGGGAGCCTTTCCGGGGCAGCAGTTGATGTTGACCTCAACTTTGGCGAGGTCGATGCCCTTGAAGAGGACGTCGAGGTCGGCGTCGGAGGGCACGTCTTCAAGCTTGATGCCTATCGACTCCACGCCACGGTCGAGAGCGTGGATGGCATTTGCGTTGACATCGGCGAGCGTCTCGCCGGGTATGAACTGACGGATGAGCCAGTCGTTGTTGTCGCGTGTTCCACGCAGATAGGGGAACTGGCCCGGCAAAGTGTTGATGGCGGGAAGGCCTTTGATGTCGTCGCGGCGATAGAATGGCTGCACATTAAAGCCTTCATTGGTGCGCCACACCAGCTTCTTCTGGAAATCGGCGCCCTTGAGGTCGACATTGATTTTCGCCATCCAGTCTTCAGTAGACACGGGCGGAAACATGTCAAAGAGTTTTTCTTTGTTGTCTGCCATGATAATAGCTCTGAAAATATATTAAGTTGTGATAGTGTTTTCTTTTGGTATGTTTGCGACTGCAAATTTATCAATAAGTTCGCATACTTGAAAACATTTACTGAAAAAATTCTTTAAATAGCCTGTCCGGAGGAATCCTTCCCCTCCAGGAGGCGCTTGTCGACGCATCTGACCACCCTCGCGGGGAAGTCGTCGGTGAGCTGGAGGTTGTGTGTGGCCATAAGCACGGAGTGGCCGTCGGCCACGAGGCTGTGGAGGAGAGCCACGATCTGATAGCCGGTCTGCGGGTCGAGGTTTCCCGTCGGCTCGTCGGCGAGGATAAGATCGGGACGGTTGAGCAGGGCGCGGGCGATGACGACGCGCTGCTGCTCGCCGCCG
>USHH01000117.1 GCA_900554345.1 uncultured Bacteroidales bacterium
AACGCCGAGGCGCCCCCCCCCCCCGCCATTACAGGCACGAAGGGAAGCGTCTCCGTGGAATCGGCCGCCAAACCCTCATGGGCACGCGAAGGTGACGGCTCCTCCAGCTGGCGGGCCGTGATGACGCCTATGAAGACTATCAGCAGCAGATATATGAAAAACCGTCTCAAAGATTATGGTCTCTTATGGATGCGGAGCGCGCCGGAGGCACACGCCGCAATGGTTCAAGCTGCAAAATTAGCAAAAATTCCTGACTGAAGGCCAACCGTCATGTTAATTGAGTTTAAAAAAGAGGTCGTGCAGCTCGAGGAAACGACGCAGCGTGTCGGGCCCATGGGCCTCCATCTGCCTGATGACCTTGTCGATAGGCTTGGGAGCGGCGAGCTCGCCTGATTTGGAGAAGAACTTGTCGGCATAGCATATGAGCTTCTCCTCAAGGGTCTGCGGCGTCATGTCGCGCAGGGGGAGGGGGAGGTGCTGGCTCATAATGTCGTCGACCGTGAGCCCCGCTCCGGTGTGACGCTCGCAGACGAGCGCGTGTCTCGGGAATCCCGCCTCCCTCATAAGCCGTGCGCCCTCCACGCCGTGACAGATATACGGCAGGGAGCCGTGGCAGTGGATCGAGGGGGCATCGGTAAGGAAGATGCCGATGTCGTGGAGCATGGCCGCCTCCTCCACGAATGCGGGGTCGACGTCGAGGCTTCGGCGGCGGGCGATGTCGAGAGCCATGCCGGCCACGGCCCGCGAGTGGATCATGAGGGTGTCGCGGAGAGGGGAGAGGGGGTAATGGCGGTCGATGATTTTCTGATAGTCCATCTTCGGGTTGATAGGTAAAGTGTAAGGGTCAATAAAAAAAGATGTGCCGCATCGGAATGAGCGGCACATCCTTTATCGTGTAGTCATCATTCGTCTACTTCGATGATCTCACACCAGTTGTGGGTGTCGGGCTCCTCGCCGTACTGGATGGCGCGGAGGCGGTTGTAGAGCTTCGTCGACCAGGGGCCGGCCTCGCCGGGATTGCCGAAGGTGTATTTGCGGCCGTTGTCGAGGTCGTCGATCTCGCAGATGGGGGAGATCACGGCTGCCGTGCCGCAGGCTCCTGCCTCTTCGAAAGTCTCGAGCTCCTCGATGCCGATATGGCGGGGCTCAACCTTCATGCCGAGGTCTTCGGCCACCTGACGGAGGCTCTTGTTGGTGATGGAGGGAAGGATCGACTCCGAAGCAGGAGTGATATATGTGTTGTCTTTGACGCCGAAGAAGTTGGCTGCGCCACACTCGTCGAGATACTTCTTCTCCTTGGGGTCGAGGTAGAGCATCACGGAATATCCGAGCTCATGGGCCTTCTCGCCGGCCACGAGGGAAGCCGCGTAGTTGCCGCCCACCTTGATGGAGCCTGTGCCCTTGGGAGCCACACGGTCGTATTCGCGTGAGAGGCAGACCTTCGTGGGCTTGAAGCCCTCCTTGAAGTAGGGGCCTACGGGAGTCACGAGCATGATCACCATGTATTCAGACGCGGGCTTCACGCCGACACGGGCCGTGATGCCGATCTCAAGCGGGCGGATATAGAGGGAGGCGCCTGTGCCGTAGGGAGGCACGAAGCGGGCGTTGAGCTTCACGACCTTGCGCACCATCTCGCAGAAGAGCTCCACGGGCATGGGCTCCATCTTGATGCCCTCTGCGGAACGGATGAAGCGGCGGGCGTTCTCTTCCATGCGGAATACCCTGACCTTGCCGTCTTTGCCACGGAAGGCCTTGAGGCCCTCAAACGACTCCTGGCCGTAATGGAGGCAGGAAGCCGCGATGTGGAGAGGCACGTATTCGGAGTCGGATACTTCAATGGGACCCCATTTGCCGTCCTTGAATGTGCAACGCACGTTGTAGTCGGTGGGCATGTAGGAAAAAGAGAGGTTTTTCCAGTCGATATCGGGTTGTGTCATTTTTAATGGTATATTTTAATGGTTGGTTAGATTCTCTTATGGAATAAGGGGCGTTTCAGACCGCGACCTTCACGGTGACGCCGTCGCCCACGGTGACGATGTAGACCCCATGGGCGGGAACGTTGAACCGTGAGACGCCCGGGGGAATCGTCTCTGAAGAGACGAGGCGTCCGAGGATAGTGAAGACACGGATTTTCGTCTGGTGGGCCGTAGCCACGATGATGACGCCGGGAGCGGCCTTCACCTCTATCTCCTCCTCCTTCACGATTGATTTCGAGCCGGGCAAGTCGCTTTTGAGCGGCTCCCAGCCCGTAGGCGACGCCATGGCGGCGAGGCCGGCAGCCGCGAGCGTGATCAGGGCGGCGAATCGCGATATAGATCGTAGGAAACACATAACGCCGCAAAGGTAACTAAAAAACTTCAGATAGCGAACTAATGTGGCAAATAAAAAAGCCCCGTCGGCGTTGACGGGGCTTTTCTCGGTATATCAGGGGCATTATTTGCCTTCTTTCTGCATCTGCTCCTTGAGGGCCTGGAGAGCGCCGAGGTCACCGAGAGTGGTCTTCTCGATGGCCGGAGCTGCTACTGTCTCCTCCTCGCGGTTGTCGTTGCGCTTGGGCTTCTTCGACGAGGCCTTGGCGGCACGCTGCTCGGCCTTGTTGGCGTCTTCAGCGATGCGGCTGTGGCTGAGGATGATGCGCTTGCTGTCTTTGTTAAACTCGATCACCTTGAAGTTGAGCTTCTCGTCGAGCTTGGCCTGAGTGCCGTCTTCCTTCACGAGATGCTTGGGAGTGGCGAAGCCTTCGACACCGTACTCAAGGGAGATCACGGCGCCCTTGTCCATCACCTCGGTGATAGTGCCCTCGTGGATTGAGCCGACAGTGAAGATGGTCTCGAACACATCCCAGGGGTTCTCCTCGAGCTGCTTGTGGCCGAGGGAGAGACGACGGTTCTCCTTGTCGATCTCAAGCACCTGCACCTCGATGTCGCTGCCGATGGAAGTGAACTCGGAGGGGTGTTTGATCTTCTTTGTCCAGGAGAGGTCGGAGATGTGGATGAGGCCGTCAACGCCCTCCTCGATCTCAACAAACACACCGAAGTTGGTGAAATTGCGCACCTTGGCGGCGTGACGGCTGCCGATGGCGTATTTCTCCTCGATGTTCTCCCAGGGGTCTTTCTTGAGCTGCTTGATGCCGAGGCTCATCTTGCGGTCTTCGCGGTCGAGGGTGAGGATCACGGCCTCCACCTCGTCGCCGACCTTGAGGAAGTCCTGGGCGGAGCGGAGGTGCTGGCTCCACGACATCTCGGAGACGTGGATCAGGCCCTCGACGCCGGGCTGCACCTCGACAAACGCACCGTAGTCGGCCATGACGACCACGCGGCCGTGGATATGGTCGCCCACCTTGAGGTTGGGATCGAGGTTGTCCCAGGGATGGGGGAGAAGCTGCTTCACGCCGAGGGCGATACGCTTCTTGTCGTCGTTGAAGTCGATGATGACGACCTTGATGTCCTGGTCGAGCTGCACGACCTCGTGGGGATCGGAAACGCGGCCCCAGGAGAGGTCGGTGATGTGTACGAGACCGTCGACACCGCCGAGGTCCACGAATACGCCGTAGGCAGTGATGTTCTTCACCTTGCCCTCGAGCACCTGGCCCTTCTCGAGCTTGGAGATGATCTCGCGCTTCTGGGCCTCGAGCTCGGCCTCGATGAGCGCCTTGTGGCTTACCACCACGTTCTTATATTCCTGGTTGATCTTCACAACCTTGAATTCCATAGTCTTGTCGACGAAGACGTCGTAGTCGCGGATGGGGCGCACATCGATCTGCGAGCCGGGAAGGAAGGCCTCGATGCCGAATACATCGACGATCATACCGCCCTTTGTGCGCGACTTCACGTAGCCCTTGATCACCTCGTCGTTCTCGAGAGCCTGGTTGACACGGTCCCAGGAGCGTGTCTGGCAGGCCTTCTTGTGGGAGAGGCGGAGCTGTCCGTTCTTGTCTTCGAGTGTCTCGATGAAGACCTCCACCTCGTCGCCGACCTTGAGGTCGGGATTGTAGCGGAACTCCGAGACGGGGATGATGGCGTCTGATTTCATGCCGATGTCGACACGAACCTCACGTTTGCTGATGGATTTAACCACGCCGGTCACCACTTCATTGTCTTTAGCTGTCTTAAGAGACTCGTCGTAGGTGCTTACAAGCTCCTCGCGGCTCTTCGAACCAGCTGTCTCGCCGTTTGCATAGGCTTCCCAATCGAAATCCTCGATGGGGGATTGAACTTTAGATTCAGTCATTAAAAAAGGGTTAGTAAATAGGGTTAATATATTCTCCGGATGATACTGCGGATATCATGCCGATTTTTATTTCTTCACTTTATTGTAGCGGGCGTTGAGGCCTTCCACCACCTCGTCGGTGATATCGAGCGCCGGATTGATGTAGAGGGTGGCGTTCTTGAAGAAGATTGCGTCGTAGCCGTGCTTGGCGTTATAGTCCTTGATGAAGGCCTCGATGGAGTCGTTGACGGTCTTCTGGGCCGTCATGGCGGCGTTCTCGAAATTCGACTGCAGGGTGGCCACGGAGCGCTGGGCCGTGTTCTGCATGTTGGCGATCTTCTGCTGGTCGGCCTTGTACGACTCCTCGGAGAGGTAGCCGTTGTTCTGCATCTTCTGTTGCATGGAGGTGGCAAACGACTGAATGGAGCTCTCGTGACGCTTCACTTCGTTCTCCATGTTGCTTTGCATCCTCATCATCTCCTCGTTGTAGTCTTTCGACAGATTGTATTTCAGCAACACGCTGTCGAGATCCACGTAACGGTAATTGGGCAGCGTGCCCGGCGCCGCTGCGGCTGCTGCGGCTTGTGTCTTTGATGGTGCCTGGGTGTCGTTGCCTCCGCACGACGCGAGGCCGAGGGCCAGGCCCGCTGCCAGCGTGAGCGAAGAGATGCGTAAAAGTTGTGATTTCATTATTTAGGTTAATATTGATATTCCTGTCGATTAACGGCGTCGGACGCCCGAAGCACGGCCTCTCTGGCCACGCTCCGCGCGAGCGCGTCTCGCTTGCTCTCTAAGAGACAGCAAAAGTAACGCAATTCCTACTAATATAATAACAATAACCGTTAATTTCACTTTTTTTAAGGATTCGCGGGGCCTCGGCCCCCAAAAGATTCTGCAAAATTAAGAAAAAAACCGATTTATACCCAAAATTACGCTTGCTTTTGTTAACTTTGCCATGACAGAAGCTCTTTTTTAATCCAAAGCATCTGGAAAATCATGATTGAAGACAACATAATCAGCCGTGAAGCCAATGAGAAAGCCGTGCTCGTGGGGCTTGTGACACAAAGGCAGAACGAGGCCAGAATACGCGAATATCTTGCAGAGCTCGCTTTCCTTGCCCGCACTGCCGGCGCCGACCCCGTGTGCCAGTTCGTGCAGAAGCTCGACTATCCGAATCCCCGCACATACGTGGGCAAGGGCAAGCTCGACGAGATTCGTCAGTATGTCGACGACAACGACATCGGTCTCGTGATATTCGACGACGACCTCTCTCCCAAGCAGGTGGCCAACATCGAGAAGGAGCTCAAGGTGAAGATCCTCGACCGCACCAGCCTCATCCTCGACATCTTCGCCAAGAGGGCGCAGACCGCCACGGCCCGCACCCAGGTGGAGCTCGCCCAGTATCAGTATCTGCTCCCAAGGCTCACACGCATGTGGACACACCTCGAGCGTCAGCGCGGCGGTATCGGAATGCGTGGCCCCGGCGAGACCCAGATAGAGACCGACCGGCGTATCATCCTCGACAAGATATCCCATCTCAAGGAGGAGCTCCAGCATATCGACCGTCAGAAAAGCATACAGCGCAAGAACCGCGGCAACCTCACAAGGATAGCCCTCGTGGGATATACCAACGTGGGTAAATCAACCCTCATGAACCTCCTCAGCAAGAGCGACGTCTTCGCCGAGAACAAGCTCTTCGCCACGCTCGACACCACTGTCAGGAAGGTGACCGTGGAAAACCTTCCCTTCCTGCTCACCGACACCGTGGGCTTCATACGTAAGCTCCCCACCCATCTCGTCGACTCCTTCAAGTCGACGCTCGACGAGGTGAGGGACGCCGACATCCTCGTGCATGTGGTCGACATATCGCATCCCGGCTTCGAGGAGCAGATAGAGGTCGTCGACCGCACCCTCCGCGAGGTGTGCGGCGACCAGCAGAAGCCCGTCATAATGGTCTTCAACAAGGTCGACGCCTTCTCATATACCCCGAAAGACCCCGACGACCTCACGCCGGCGACCCGCGAGAACATCCCTCTCGAGGAGCTCGAGAAGACCTGGATGGCGAAGTGTCCCGACTGCGTCTTCATCTCGGCCAGGGAGCGCACCAATATCGACGGCCTCAAGAAGCTCCTCTATCAGAAGGCGCGCGAGGTGCATGCCGAGCGTTTCCCATACAATGACTTTCTTTATGAAAAATATGACGACGACACCATATCCACTCACACCGAATACTGAATCCTCGGCCGGAGCGTGCGCCCCGCGCCGTCTCGAATGGTGGGAGACACAGCAGCTTGAGCGCCAGGGATGTTCGGCCGCCGACTGGAGCCGCGTGCTCGTGGCTCCCGGCTCCGACCTCTCGCGCATCCGCAACGTGCGCTTCGAGGGCGCGGTGAGCGTGGGCGTGATCCGCGAGGGTGAGCTCCGCGACGCGCTGATAGCTGACAGCGTAGTCGGCGACGATGCCACCGTGCGCTGCGTGCCCGGCGGCGTGAGGGGAGCCACGGTAGGCGCCCGCGCCGCGATCGATAATGTCGCGAGAGTGGAATTCGAGCCGGAGGCGCCGTGTGGCGTCGGTCTGCAGGTGAGCGTGCTCGACGAGACCCGGTGGTGATATATCCCGGGCTGTCGGCGCAGATGGCCTGCCTGATGGCGAGGCGTCCCGTGTGGCTCGCCAAGGCCCCCGACGTCATCGCCGACGCTTTCCTCTCCACGCGCGTTATGCCCCATGAGATAGGGGAGGGGGCCGTGGTGAGGGACTCCGGCCCGCTGCTCAACGTGAGCGTGGGGCGCGAGGTCAGGATCGAGGGGGCGCAGCGTCTTGCCAACGGC
>USHH01000118.1 GCA_900554345.1 uncultured Bacteroidales bacterium
GACTGCAGCCAGCCATACCGTCTGTCTCTGTCTTTTTATTCTCATGATACACTCCCTGTAAATTCATAAATCAGATAACCTCCGGGAATGAGCTGACGCTTTATGGTCCGGGTCTTTATCTGTTTCTCTGTTCCATGCGTGCCGTGTGAATTGGTCGGTGTAAGCTCATATATCACCGTAGGCACGAATGTGATTTCCACTGTCTGGAAGTTCACGACATCATGGCTGACAATGACCACGTAGTTGTGGCCGTTCGTCTTGAGCTGTGTCACCAGAGCACCGGCGCCGCTTGCCTTTATGCTCAGGATTCCGCCGATGCCTCCTTCTCCAATCGAAGGCCCTCCATAATTGTTACCGGCATGACCCCATGCCTTCAGTTCGGAATTGACGAATACCTTGCTGTATTCTTTAATTTCATAGTTGACCTGCCTGGCAAAATACCATGCCGCCATCCTGTCTGCGTGTCGGTCCACAAGAGCCGATGGACGTACACTCGATTCGGTGTTGGGCTGCGGTCGATAGGTCCAGTAGACTATCCCCTGTGCACCGAAGGCAAGCGCGGAGAACGCCTCGAACCGGATATATGGCTCAAGGGCAGCCGGACGGAATATATTCCCATGGATATACTCCGCACTCTGGACATATGCCCAGAACCCTCCGCCTGTGGCTTTCGCACGCTTATGGAAAGTGTCCAGGTCAGCGTAGAAGGTCTCGTGATCCACATCGACGGCGCAGTCACCATTCACCTTGCAGGCATCATTGAGGAGACATGACTTCTGGTAAACCGGATAGAAATCGTATGACCACAGCCGCGGATTGAAGTTAGCCTGAAAGACATTCAGATACTCTTCGAATGAATGATTTTCCAAAACATCACACACCCCTCCCGGCAGATTGACATGCACGATGCGGTCCTGACTGTCATTCTCCCTGATATAGTCATATACGTTTTTGAGGTTATATGATACTTTGTTTCCAGGCTGGGAGATCTGGGTAAAAGTAGGCTCGTCCTTTAGAGCCCATCCTTTGATGGCATCGGAATTGTTGCTCATAATCCCATTATCGCCGACAAAGGTTTTCGGTTTATTGAAAAAATCGAAATATGCTTTTGCCTTATCCAGTCCGGTTGTCTCATATCCATCATTGATGTTAAAATAAAAATTTGTGGCGATGATGTTTATTTTAGCTTCGGCCGCATTTGCGAGAGACGTGGCCATAACGGTTTTCTTCTCTGTTTTGCTGATACTTCCGTAAAGATGTGCCGCATTGAAATGACAGTCACTGAGCTCATTGAATACCTCAATAGGTATAATCTTCGTATCTGCCTCCTTACTGCCATCGCTGATACCCGTAGCTACGATGGTAATCTCATCAGGGGTCGGCGATTTATAAGGATCGACGGCTGTTTGTGAATCGAGCGGTTTTGTTTCCATATATCTTTGTTTTTATTCTTAGTCCCATCTGTATATGATATAGCCTCCTGCCGGAATCGTGACGTTCAGCGTGAGGGGAGTCTCCGTGGGTATGGCCGGCGAGGGATACGGTGTCTCCGTCAGGTCCTTTAGCTGGTAGATGCACCAGTACCGGCTGAAGTTTAGCGTCAGGGCCTGTGATGCCGTCACACTGTGGTTAACTATCACGAGATAGTTCTTTCCATCATTGTTGATATGCGAGAGGAGCACACCTGCGTCTTCCGACCGTATGCTCTTGAGTGGTCCGAAAGGCTCATAATTCGATATCCAGCATGTCATCGGTATGTAGTTCTTGCCCGTGTGTCTGCATGCGACGAGGCGACATCCCGCGAAGATGGAATTATATGAAGCAATCTCGCGGTTGACTGTCTGCGCGTAGTTCCACAAACCGGTTTTCGCACCCGCCGATGTCACGAGACCCTCGGTCTTGTCGGAGTCAGGCCGGTAACGCCAGTAGACGATTCCCTGCGCACCGTAGGCCAGCGCGGAAAAAGCCTCGAACCGTATCATGGCTTCTGTTATGCGGGAATCCACGGGTGCGACGAGTCCTGACGGCCTGACCGACCTGACGTATGACCATAAAGGCACGCTGGTGTACCGTGCCATGAAGGCGAATGTCTCGAGGCCTCTGTAGAAGTTGGCATACCTTGTGGAAGGTGATTGCGCGGCGTTGACGAATGAGAAATATCTGTACGGCCAGAACGACGGGTTCAGACTGTTCTGAAAGTCCATTATGTACTGTCTGTAATCATCATTCTCTGGTATACCAATAAATTCATGGAGTGGTGTAAGGCCTGTAAATACAGGATGGTAAGCCTTGACGGTTATTTCGTTCTTGTCTTCACCAAACTTATGGGTGTCTGCATCGCGTATTTTGGAGATGAGATCCGGGAATGTGCTTCCGTCCTTAACCTCGGGCCAGCTTACAGTATCTTTGAGTAGCCATCCGCCAAGATTGGAATAGTCTTTATTACGTTCGACGAACTCTTCACATTGAGCCTGAAGTGTCAGACGAGGATTGCTAACGAAAGCATGTATTCCCCTGAGGATGCAGTTGGTCAGCAGTGATGCCACCAATAGCCCATCGGTGTTTATCAGCGCAGAGTTGAATCCGCAGTCCTGCAGTTCGGTCAGCAGCTGTAGAGAGGGAGCAGTCGTGCCCTGATTCGGATACATGGCCGCAATGGTGATTTTCCCCGGAGTAGGCGAGTTGTAGAGGGGATTAGCCGGAGTAGGTATGTTGCTGGTGTCTAATGCCATAATTCCAATATTAAATTATACAATTGCTATTGGATATAGAAATATCAATTCGATGGCAAATATAATATTATTAAATGGAATACGCAATATATTAATATAGTTTAACTATTGAATAAATTAAGTTGATAATATTTGCAATCATTAACATTTATTCATATTCGGATACTACACTATTATTTGCTATCAGTCGGCTTTACTGTGGATCGGGATATGCGAGGGTCGAGGCGCCGTTGTAGCCCGTTTTCTTCACGATCAGCTGCACCGGGATGTCTTCACGTAGCTGCTGGATGTGGCTGATGATTCCCACACGCCGACCAGACTGACGGTGCAGGCTCCGCAACGTGTCAACCGCCTGCGACAACGCCCGGCCACTCAGACTGCCGAACCCCTCGTCGATAAACAGTGTGTCGCAACGGCACAACCCCGCGATGTCGCTGAGCGCCAACGCCAATGCCAGCGACACAAGGAATGTCTCGCCGCCCGAGATGGTGTTGGCCGTACGCTCCAGACCGCCCATGTCGTTGTCGATCACCGATATCACAAACGTTCCCGGCTTCACCTTCAATGTGTAGCGGCCGATCAGTGAATCCATGTAGCGGTTGGCATGACGGATGAGGTCCTGCAATATCCGGCTTAACGCTATGTGGCTGAATCGCCTTCCCGTAGCGTCGCCGAGCAACGCGCACAGCGGCTCCCATTTGTCGGCCTCCCCCTTAGCCTTCTCCCAGTTCACTTTCTTCTCCGCAACCGCGGCGTCGTTTTTCTTCTGCGTCTCCAGCCTCTCCTTGATCGCGCCGGCCTCGCGCAGCAGCTCCTCCTTCTCCCTGCCGACCGCGGCGAGCCTCTCGTTGAGGGCCTCAATGACAGGTGGATTGTCGGCATCGACTTCCTCCGGCTTCGCCTTTATGACGTCTTCGATCCGTCGGCACGCGTTGTCGAGATTGGCTTTTCTTCCGGCAAGCTCCTTCTTTATGTCGTCGACGATCTTCTGAAGCTCCATCACCCTTTCGTCAGGAAGCTTGGCCATTTCCGCAATCTGGTCGAGTGTATATTCCGGATTCCGCGACAGATAACCGGCGAGCCACTCGCCGAGCTCGCGGCTCTCCGCCTCGCTTCTGTCAAGCATCTGTAGATTACCCATCAATTCGCCGGTGAGATTAGTAAGATTCCTGACGCTACCCGTTGTAGGTCTGGCAGCAGGTGTCAGCGCCATCCATTGCGGCATCAGCGAAAGCAATCCTTTCAGTTCCTCGCGCCTCTTCTCCTTTTCCTGCCACATCTCATCGAGACCTCGTCTGTGGCTGTCGAGTGATTCCTTCAGCTTGCGATAATCCTCGATCCCTCCCCGGAGCTCATCGATAAATCCTGCTGTCTGGCTTCGAGGGTCGTTCTGCCAGATGGCAGTATCGCCAAGCGTGTTCTCCACCTCGGTGAGGGCATTCTCGATGTTGGCGGTGTCAACGCCCTTTCCGGCGGCGAGCGATTCAATCTCCGCCGATGCCTTTTCGAGCATCGACTTCGCGTTCACTTCCTCTTCCTTGAGTTTTTCAAGAGCTTTTGTCTCTTTCCGGAGCTTCTTGCGTTCGTCATCGAGGTTCTTGGCCGTTTTCTCTCCGGCAGCTATGCCGCTTTCAGTCTTGCCGAGTTCTTCCTTTATGCCTGCAAGGAGTCGGTCGATCTCAGGTAGCAACGCGCTGTAATCCTGATTGTCCGGCAGCTGTGTGGCAAATGCCTCCAGCTCTTTTCCGGCTTTCGCCTTCGCCTCGTCTGTTTCACGCGCGGTCTTGTCAAGACGTTTCGCGGATTCCTGCTTCTGTTTTTCGAGCGCGTCTTTTTCGCTTTTCAGCTTAGCCAGGGTAGAGACTGCCTCGTCTTTCTCCTTCTGAGCCGCGTCAAGCTGCTCTTTGTCATGCCGTAGCCTGTCGTTAAGGCTCTGCTCCAGCGGATTGACATCGGTCACGACGTGGCCGCAAACGGGGCAGATGTCTCCCTCATGCAGCGAGGCACGTAGTGTCTTCACGTCCTTGCTCGTGGCAAGCAGTGAATAGTCGAAATGCTCGCGGGCCATCTCGAGGCGCCCTTTCTTCGTCTCCAGCTGGAGCGCGGCTTCCGCTATTAGTCTGTCCGACTCTTTCAGATTATCGTCGAGTCCGCTGATCGTCTCTCTCAGCTCGGCGGCGGTTTTCTCTTCCGATATGACGTTTCCGGCGAACATTTTGCCGCGCTCAAGCGAGGCTATGGCAGTGAGCTGACGGTCTTTTTCCTTGCGGAGCTCGTCGAGCCCCGATTCCTTCAGTTTCTCCTCCAGAATCGTCACGCACTCTTCAATGGCTGCGACTGCTTTCTTTTTCCCGGCCACGCTCTCGATCGATTTCTCATGCTGCGGCCGGCGACTCTCATCTATCTTTTTATTGGTGGCGGTTATCCGTGTCTCCTTGTCGGCAATCGCTTTCCTCCACTGCTCCACGTTGCGCAGGGAGTATATTATGGCGTCGCCTCTTTCGTAGATTCCGATCCTTTCCTTATGGGTGTCGCGTTGCTGTTGCAGCTCTGCCACTGTTTCCTTTTCCTTCTCTATCCTGTCTGATAGGTCGGCATAGAGGGCGAGGTTTTTCCTCATGTCTCCCTCCAGATTGTCAATGGCGCGACGGGCCTTCACGATTTGCTCCTTCGCGGCTTCTATCCGGCGCCAGGTTCTCTGCGCCTCGCCGGTATGGTTGCGGTCGTCGAGTATCTTAATGGCGTCGGCGAAGTCATCCGACCGGCTCCTTTCAAGAGTGGCGGCATATTCGGCCTCCGCTTTCCTAAGGCTCTCCTTGCTGTCAGCTTTGGCTTTCATCCAGTCAGCGGCGTGGCTGACCGAAGCAGTCTCTTTGTCGATTGCTTTGGCTTTCCTTCCGATCTCCTCACCCTGAGAGATGAGCGCCGCCGTCTCCTCCGGCGAGAGGGTATTGGTGGAGGCCTCCTCGTATTCCCGGTGCCGTCTCTCCGCTTCGTTCCTCAGGGCAGCGGTACGCTCGTAGATGCGGCGCCCTATTGTCGCGAATTTCTCGACGCCGGTGATTTTCTTCAGCAGGTCGGCCTTCTCGTCGCCCCTGCTCTGGAGGAAGGCGGCGAATTTTCCCTGCGAGAGCATGGTGGTGCGGGTGAACTGTGCGAAATCCAGGCCTACGAGCTGCTGCACTTTCTCGGCAATCTCCCTGTCGGAAGTCAGGATTATGCCGTTTCCCTCGTCGCGGAGTTGCCACACCTTTTTCTGAAATTTACCGTTGGGACGCTTGTATGCCCTCTGCACGCTCCAGCTGGCGGTGTAGCGCCGCGAGCCGGCCTCGAATTCAAGCGCTACGCGGCAGAAGCCTGTGCCGCGCCGCATCAGGCGGCACGGGTCGCTGAGCGCTATGGCGTCGGGCATGTCGTCACGCGCCTGGGTGCGGTCGACCGACGCCTCGATGCGCGGGGTGGTGCCGTAGAGGGCGAGGCAGATGGCGTCGAGGATGGTCGACTTGCCGGAGCCGGTCTCGCCGCTGATCAGGAATATGTCGGTGTCGCCGAGCATCGGGTCAGTGAAGTCGACGGTGACGTTCTCGAATGAGGCGATGTTTTCTATCTCGAGTCTTAGCAGTCGCATGTCTTGATTGCGGGTTAGAGGTTATCGGTTTCTTCCATTATCTCTTTGAGGAGGGCGGCCATCTCATCGGTCCAGGGTTTCTCTTCCGAGAGGGCGTAGCTGCGTGCCAGGTCGAGGGGCGACACCTCCCTGAGCTCCTCTACCGTCATGACGTCTTCGTCGGCGGCCTTTCTGTCGGTGGCTTTCCTCACGATGTTGATCTTGCAGAAGCGCAGGCCGGCCTCGGTGCATATCTTCTCGGCCTGCTGCTGGAAGTCGGGCGTCACGGGGCTCTCCGGGTCGTATGCTATGTTGAGCCGGATATAGGTGTCGCAGGGGAGGGGGGCGGCGTTGTCAGCGGCGTTGCCCTCTATCGCTTCCTGAAGCTGAATGAGCGCTTCGGCGGGGGAGACTCCGGAGCGGCCGCCGATGGTGGCAAGGGGGATGGTGGGGGAGATGGTGACGGTCGTGATCTGCGGCTCGGCGCCGCGATGCTTTATCTCCACAATGCTCACAGAGTGCTCGTAAGCCTCGTCGAAGCTCACGGCGAGGGGAGTGCCGCAGTAGCGTGCTGTGGTTCCGTTGCTGCCGTGCATGGTCTGGTGGCGGTGGATGTGGCCGAGCGCCATATAGTCGTAACCGCTGCCGAGGGTGTCGAGACCTACGCAGTCGATGCCTCCCA
>USHH01000119.1 GCA_900554345.1 uncultured Bacteroidales bacterium
CCCCGACATCGTCGCAAAGTATCCCGCCTATGTAACCAAACGGGAACTATGCGAGATCTGCCACATCTGTCCCAAGACCGCCTACAATTTGGAGCAACAAGGTGAGATTCCCTACACCATTGAGCAAAACCACCTGATCCGTAGCCACAAAATCAAGCTGACGGACATTCTTGCCTATCTCTATCGGCGTGAGTGCAGACAAGAAGCAGACAGTCCCTATATCTGTGCTATGAGAACATTCTATGACGAACACCTCTCTCCCTACTCAGACCTGCTTTCCGTAAAGGATATTCAGCAGATCACAGGCTTTTCGTCCTCGGCAATCGTGCGGTGGATCAGCACAGGGATTCTGAAGGCTTTCCAGCCTGGAAAGCAGTACACCGTCCCAAAGGATTTTATGCTGGACTTTCTGATAAGCCCATATTACCGCCGTATCCGCCGAAAGACCCCTCTCCAAAAGGAATTGATGGATACATTTGAGCGTCTGTGGCAGGAAAAAGGAGGCGAGTGATGTGGCACAGGTATCCAAGTATCGCTATTTGCTGAATCAGTACCCAGAAACAGTCCAAAAAGAGCAATTCCGCATTATCTGTCATATCAGCAAACGCACAGCTCGTTATCTGCTGCAATCCGGTCTGGTTCCCTGCGTACAGAGTGGGAAAAAGACCCGGAATTACACCATAAAGATGAAAGACATAGTTCGCTACCTTGAGCGCAGGGAAATCCACCCCGAAAAATACAAACTTCCCCCCGGCTCATATAGCGGGACATACGCAGTCAAGCCCCTGCTTCCCGAATCTGTGACAACGGAGGAACTGCGAAAATACTACATAGAGAGTTTCCGGGACATTCCCGACATAGTTTCCACGAGAGAGGCCGCGGAATTAACAGGCGCCACGGCATCTACGGTCGCAAAATGGATCAGAACGAAAAAGCTAAAAGCTCTTTCACATGGTCCGGCATTTATCATCCCGAAGGTCAATCTGATCGACTTTATGGCCAGTGACGCATACTTGAACAAACGCTTGAAATCACAAAAATTCCACGAAAATATAGGAGGTTTTCTATCATGGAAAGCGGGAAAATAATTGTTGTAGCCAACCAGAAAGGTGGGGTAGCCAAGACCAGCACGGTCCGAAATCTGTCCTATGCGCTGGCCGAGATGGGCAAGAAGGTCTTGGTAGTTGACTTTGACCCCCAGTATAACCTCACCACCAGTTTCGGTGTCCTGCCGACCCAGGCGCCCTATAATACCGGGACTCTTATCACCAATCTGCTTCTGGACGAATCTCTGCCGGATACCAACGAGTTCATCCAGAAAATCGGCTCTGTGGACTTGATCCCTTCCAGCCGATCTCTCACCGTTGCGGAGGCAAATCTGCTGATGACGCCGGACAGCAATGACTACCTGGCTGCTCTGCTGAACCCTCTGAGGCTGTCCTACGATTACATTATCGTGGACACCAACCCCTCTCTCGGCTCGTTGACCATCAACGCTTTAACGGCCGCCGACGAGGTAATCATGCCTGAGATCTATCCTGCACGCGAGCAGCCGATCCCGGGAGTGGACTCCGGCCTGATAATGAAAGACGTGAAATGTGAGTCAAAAAGACTGATTGAGCGAAAAGATTTGCTGAATTTGATAAAAAATAGTAATTTTGACATTCTAATGACTCTGGGAGCGGCCGATATCGACAGGCTGCTTCCCGACATACAACACATATTGAAAGGAAAGATAACACCCGTAGGAGAAGGCGCATAATGCGTAAGACGTTGATAAAATGGATATTGCTGACGCTGCTGATAGCTTATTCGGCAGCCGTGACCGCATGGGCCCGCACCGAGGCCTCGAAACACTCGTGCAAGGGTATCGAGGTCAGCATCGAAGGGGGACGCGGGGCCGACTCAGTGACTCGCCAGGGCGTGCTCGAGGAGCTTGCGAAAATGCCCATGCGCATCGTGGGCATCCCTGTGCAGCAGCTCGACCTGATGCGCATCGAGAGCTATCTGGCGGGCTACAGCAATTTCGAGCAGGTGACCTGCGCGCTGACCACCGACGGGCTGCTGCGGGTCAGTGTGGTGCCGATGATTCCCGAAGTCAGGGTCTTCAGCGACACCGCCAGCTACTATATCAACAAAGAGGGGAAGCGTATCAAGTCGAACGCCAATTTCTATGTCGACACGCCGATTGTGAGCGGCGACTTCACGTCGACGTTCCGGCCCCAGGACGTGCTGCCCGTCACGCGCTTCATAGCCTCCGACCCCGAGCTAAGGGAGCTGGTGTCAATGGTGGTGGCCCGCGACGCCGACAACATCTACCTCGTGCCGCGCATACTGGGCCACGTGATCAACTTCGGCGACACCACGAGGCTGGCCGAGAAGAAGCGTGCCCTCTTCACCATGTATCACAAGGTGATGCCCTATAAGGGCTGGGACGAATACGACACCATCTCAGTGAGATTCCGCGGCCAGATAGTGGCCACGCGCCGCGACAAGACGCTGCTCAACCACGGGCCTGCAACCGATGACAACGAGGTCGACCCCGAGGAGGCAACCCTGCCCGACGACCCCGCATAACAATCCTCAACAAAAGCCAACAGCAAAGCAATGCCAATAGACCAGGAACGATATATCGCCGCTGTGGAAGTCAGCAGCTCGAAGATAGTAGCCGCCGTCGGGAAGATCTCTCCCGACGGGCAGCTTGAAGTGATTGCCGTGGAGCAGGAAAAAGGCGTGGAGGCCGTGAGATACGGCATCATCCAGAACCTTGAGGAGACCTCCATGAAAATCGCCAGGATCATCAACAGGCTCGAGCAGCGGCCGGCGCTCGCCCACCGCCGCATCACCGGGTTATACGTGGCGCTCTCCGGGCGCTCGCTGCGAAGCATCGCCACCGAAGTGTCGATGCCGCTGCCCGACGACACGGAGATCAACGAAGACATACTGCGACGCCTGCGCGACAACGCCCTCCACACACCTATCGACAGCTCGCTGGAGGTGGTCGACGCCGTGCCCCGCATCTACCGCCTCGGCAAGACCGACACCCACTCCCCCAAAGGCATGATCGCCAACTCCATCCGCGCCACGTTCGACCTCATCGTATGCCGCCCGGAGCTCAAGCGCAACCTCATGCGCACCATATCCGACAAGCTCGGCATCAAAGTGAGCGGATTTGTGGTGACGGCCCTGGCCACCGGCCACCTCATACTCTCCGACGAGCAGAAACGCCTCGGCTGCATGCTCGCCGACATGGGCGCCGAGACCACCACGGTCACCATCTACAAAGGGGGCTATCTCAGATATTTCGCCCCCCTGCCTCTCGGCGGCCGCAACATCACCCGCGACATCACCTCGCTCAACCTGCTCGAGGAGAAAGCGGAGGAGACCAAGATCACCTCCGGCCAGGCCATTCCCAACGACAGCCCCAGCACGCTCAACATCAACGGCATAAAGATTTCAGACGTCTCCAACCTCATTGTGGCCCGCGCCGAGGAGATCGTGGCCAATGTGCTCGAGCAGACAGAATACGCCGGGCTCGGGGAGACCGCCCTGCCGGCCGGCATCATCTGCATCGGCGGCGGCTCACGCCTCAACGGCATGCTCGACCTGCTCTCGGAAGTGGGCAACCTGCCCGTGAACCGCGGACAGCTCCCCCCCTACGTGAAGGTCGACGACGCCAAGGTGTCGCATGCCGAGATCATCGAGGTGACAAGCGTGCTCTACGCCGGAGCCACCCATTCCACCGACGAATGCCTGGAGGAGCCGAAGCCCCACGAGCTCCCAGCCACCGGAACGGCGGCGGCCGAAACCGAGCCCCGCGAAGACGAGCCCCGCGAGCCTAAACCCAAGCGGCCCGGAAAGTTCAACACCTTTTTCCGCAATGTGGGCGACCGTATGTCGAGACTCTTCACCACTCCCGATGAAGACAATTCCGACCTGCTCGAATGAATCCATACTATTAACTGAAGAATTTTGCGCTATCACAACAAAGATATGGAAGACGACACACCATTGACTCCAGATATAACCGACGACTCCAGCTTCGTCAAGACCGACGGCAACACTATTATCCAGGTGATCGGCGTGGGCGGCGGCGGCGGCAACGCCGTCAACTACATGTACCAGCAGAACATCCCGATGGTGAACTTCGTGGTCTGCAACACCGACAAGCAGCATCTCGAGATGTCGCCGGTGCCGAAGAAGCTTCTCATCGGCTACGAGCTGACGCGCGGACTGGGGGCCGGCAACGACCCCACGGTGGGCCGTCAGTGCGCCGAGGCCGACGAGCAGCTGATCAAAGACCTGTTTCAGCCCCCGATCGAGATGGTGTTCATCACCGCCGGCATGGGTGGCGGCACAGGCACGGGCGCCGCTCCCGTGGTGGCCCGTCTGGCCCACGAGGCCGGCATGCTCACCATCGGCATCGTCACGGTGCCCTTCATGTTCGAGGGGCAGAAAAAGGTGGTGAAGGCCCTCGAGGGCGCCAACGAGATGAAGAAATATGTCGACGCCCTGCTGATGATCAACAATGAGAACCTCATCGAGCTCTACAAGGACCTCAACTTCTTCAACGCCTTCGGGAAGGCCGACGACACGCTGGCCAACGCGGCGCGGAGCATCTCGGAGATCATCTCGGAGAAATGCTATATCAACGTCGACTTCCGCGACGTGAAAAGCACGCTGAAAGACAGCGGCACGGCCATCATCTCCACCGCCTACGGCGAGGGCGAGCACCGTATATCGAACGCCATCAGCAACGCCCTGCACTCCCCCCTGCTCAAGAAGCACGACATCAACTCCTCGAAACGCCTGCTGCTCAAGTTCTCCTGCTCCCAGCACAGCGCCAACCCCATACGCATGGAGGAGATCAACGAGATATATCAGTTCACCTCCCAGCTCTCGGCCAACATCGATGTGAAATGGGGTATCGCCGACAATCCGGAAATGGGCGACAAGGTGAAGGTGACGGTCCTGGCCTCAGGCTTCGACATGCATATCCAGGACAAGGTGATAGAAGGCGACAAAGGCAACCGGGTGGCCGACAGCGGGGGTGGCAACACCATCGACTTCGGCGGCGAGGGCGCCGCGAAGCCCGAGCCGGCGGCTGCGGCGCCTGTTGAGCCCTCGGTGACCATGGGCCAGGTGATCGACATCTACGGCAAGGACAAGGTGATGAAGCAGCGCCGTATGGCCGCAAAGATGAAATACGCGGTGCTGAAGCCGTCGCAGTTTGACGACCACGAGGTGATCGCGCGCATCGAGAGCGTGCCCACCTTCAAGCGCGACAGCCGCTTCAACGACGAGCTGCAGAAGCTCTCCGACAACGACAACGACAACAACCGGAGCCGCGACGAAGAGGAAAGCTCGGCGGCGACAATCTCATTCACTTGAATACCAACGACAAGCAATGGACAATAAATTTCAAATGGTGGCCAAGACATTCGGTGGCCTGGAGGAGGTGCTCCGCGATGAGCTGATAGCCCTCGGCGCCGGGAATGTCGAGATGGGAAAACGCATGGTGGCCTTCGAGGGCGACCTGGAGATGATGTACCGTGCCAACCTATGCTGCCGCACGGCGCTCAGGATCCTGAAGCCTATAGCAAAATTCACCGCCGACGACACCGACGAGCTCTACGACGCCGTGCGCGACTACGACTGGAGCCAGGTGATGGGCCCCGACTCCACTTTCTGCATCGACTCGACGGTCAACAGCCGTGAGTTCACCCATTCCAAGTATGTCAGCTATAGAGTGAAAGACGGCATAGCCGATCATTTCTCCGACAAATACGGACGCCGCCCCTCCGTGAGGCTCACCGGCGCCGACGTGCAGCTCAACGTGCATATCCTCGACAACCGCATCACCATCTCGCTCGACTCCAGCGGCGAGCCCCTGAGCAAGCGGGGCTATCGCGTGGAGCAGACCGAGGCCCCCATCAACGAGGTGCTCGCCGCCGGCATCATCATGATGACGGGATGGCGCGGCGACTGCGACCTGGCCGACCCCATGTGTGGCTCCGGCACCTTCCTAATCGAGGCGGCACTCATCGCCGCCAACATCAACCCGGGCATCTTCCGTCAGGGTTTCGCCTTCGAGAAATGGCCCGACTTCGACAGGGAGCTCTTCGAGCGCCTCTACAACGATGACTCCGCCGAGCGGGAGGTCAATATAAAGATCTACGGCGGCGACATCGACCCGGAAGCCGTGTCTATCGCGCGCCGCAACATACGCTCGGCCAAGGTCGACGACATGGTGGAGCTCGTGTGCCGCCCATTCAGCGAATGGACCGACAACGCTCCCGACGGCGTGCTCGTCACCAATCCGCCTTACGGGGAGCGCCTGAAACCGGAGAACATCACCGCCCTCTATAAGAGCATCGGCTCCACTCTCAAGAACTATTTCAAGGGATGGCACGCCTGGATCATCGGCTACCGCGACGAGCATTTCTCAGCCATAGGCCTCAAACCCACCACGAAGATTCCCCTCGACAACGGAAGCCTCGAATGCTCGCTGAGGGAATACGTGATGTTTGACGGCTCCTATTCCGACTTCCGCGCCTCGGGCAACGACCTCGGACGCGACGACGAGCAGCGCGAGGACCGCCGCCCCAGAAAGATGAAGCATATCTCCAACGACGAATGGAAGAAGGAGACGCGTAAGTTCCAGGGCATGCGCCACAGCAAGCCCCGCCGTGACGACCGCGGCGACCGTGAGGAGCGTCAGGACCGTAAGGGGCGCTTCGACCGCGACCGCCGCTTCGACCGCGACGAGCGCCGCGACAGCGCGTTCGCTCCCGCTCGCCACGTGGCCAACCGCGGCCCCAGGCTCCCGGAAGATTCCGCCGTAGTGTTCGATGTGCCGCGCCTGCGCAAGCGCAAGGGCTGGAAGAAACCGGGCGAAGCCTCCGACGCGGAGTCATGAATCCATAACAAGTCTTAATCCTGTGAAAACATCAGCCGTATGAAAGAACGTCTCAACATATTGATACTCGGGCATGGCGCCAGAGAGTCGGCCAT
>USHH01000120.1 GCA_900554345.1 uncultured Bacteroidales bacterium
GTGACGGCTGCCGACTCTGTGGAATGGCTGAAGGAAAGCCGGGAGCGGTTTGACGCCATATTCATCGATCCGGCGCGGCGTTCGGCCGGAGGAGGGAGGGTCTATGCGTTTTCCGACTGCGTGCCCGACATCACGTCGATCATGGACATGCTTCTTGGCCATGCGCCACAGGTTGTGGTGAAATGCTCTCCGATGCTCGACGTGGCGCAGGTGAGGCACGAGCTTCCGGGCGTCACGCAGCTGCATGCCGTAGGGGTAAAGGGGGAATGCAAGGAGCTGCTGGCGGTCGTCGACCGCGACGCCACAGGATATAGGGAGACGGCCGTGGAGCTCGACACCGACGGACACATTATATGGAAGATGGAGCTGAATCCTGACTCAGACCCCGGCATCCGGTATCTCGGGGGGACGCCGGGGCCGGGGCAATGGCTCTACGAGCCGGATGCCACTGTCATGAAATTCCAGCCCTGGAGAGAGCTCTCGGAGCGCTATCCGGCTCTGGCCAAGGCCGCACGCTCCACCCATCTTTTTCTGGGCGAGGAGCTTTATGATGATTTTCCGGGAAGGATATTCCGCATCGGGGACATCGTCGATAAGAAAAAGCTGCGCGCCTTGAAAGGCACGCAGCTCAATGTCGCTGTGAGAAACTATCCCGAGACGGCCGACTCACTGCGCCGGAGATATCATATCGGCGACGGCGGCGAGGGCTTTCTTTACGGCTTCAGCACGGGGGCGGGGAAACACCTCGCGCTGTGCCGGCGCCATCAGAAGCGGAATCCTGCCGAGAGCACTATCTGATGGTTGGAGAGGGAGAGAGCGGAAGTGGGACTCGGTATGCCTGGATTGGCGGGGTCTGACGTATATGCGTGATAGTCTGCGTCGAGATGCTTGTAGACATAGGCAAGGTCGACATAGAATTTCTGATATCTGTAGCCGAGACCGCCGGTGATGTAGTTTGTGGTCTTGTTGAAGGTATAGTTGGGCATCGTGCCGGAGGTGTAGATTATCTCCCTCCCCTCTCTCGCCTCCGACTTCACGGGCGACGACACGTAGGAATAACCGGCGCGGACGCTGAACTGCGGAGTGACGCGGAACTCGGCGCCGACGCGCAGCGTGTTCTGGCTGCAGTAATACTGCTTTATGTCGTTGTTGGTGTCATAGTATGGGTCGTTGGAAGGAGCCATCGGAGCTGGCTGCTTACCCTTGCTGTACCATGGATCTCCCCAGTCGTCCCAGCCGTAGTCCCAGTCGTCCCAGCCGTCATAGCCGTAGTTGGAGGGCTGTGAGAAGCGCATGGCGTGATAAGGCTGCCACTCATAGTCGGCTGAGAGTATGAAGCGTCCGCCGATCACGCCGGCGATGCTTGCGATGACACGCCAGGGGCTGCGGAAGTTCATGCTGTTGTAAGCCATTTTCCCGTTATTGGTCCGGGCATCGCGTGTTGCGCCTCCGTCATAGCTGTAGCTGAGCTGCCCGGCGAAGTTCTCCGTAAGCGAATACCAGGTAGGGGTGTGGAATGCGAAGCCGAGACGCAGCTCCTGGATAGGCTTGACGATAATGCCGAGCTGATAGTTGAAGCCTGAGCCGTTGGCGTTGTAGTAGTTGCTTAGGCCGGTGTCGGCGGTGCCGTTGACGAGCGTGTTGTGGCCACCGGGGATATCGGCGTTGTCGAGGCTCTCGCTCCAATAAGTGTCGGCGGTATAGTTGAAATTGATGATGTCGAAGTTCATGCCCCAGAAGACGACATTGCTGATGTTGCCGCCGAGGGCGATATTGTATTCATCCACGCTTCCCTTCTCCTGGACATGGAAATATCCGTTGCCGGAAGTGCCGGAAGCCCACTGGCCGACCCAGTGGGGCCTGTCGGGATCGCCCTGGGGTGTGATCATAAATCCGTCGTAGCCGAGGATAGCGAGCCATGGAGCTGCATAGCCGCCGTCGGTCGGCTTGTAGGGATCGAAGCTGTCGGTGGTGGTGACGTCGCCCACGGTGATGTTTTCGGCGTTGGCAATGCCGGCGATGTAGTTGCTGAGCGAATTGCGCAGCCCGATACCGCCTGCATAATCACGATTGAAGGAAGCTCCTTTATTATATGTGAAGCCGATATTGAAATTTGGCATCACGGAGCTCGGGAGCCTCATCGTGAATACGCCGCCGATATTGTTGAGGAGGAATTTGGTCTGGTCGGTGGAGAGTCGGCGTCCGGAGGCATCTGAAGTAGCCCTCTGGCAGTCGAGATTGAGGGTGAAGCCGATGTCGTTGTTGCGGTAGACACCGATTCCGGCAGGGTTCTGCGAGAGCGACGACAGGTCGCCGCCGAGGGCGCCGAAGGCTCCGGCCATACCCATGAATCGGGCAGTGCCCTTCATGTCGTATTGAGAGAAATTCAGCGCGTCGACAGCGCTCTGCGCCATGAGGCCGGCCACCGAGATGGCCGAGAGGCCGGTGATGATAATTCGTTTATAGTCCATGGTCTTTAATTTTTCGTCGTTGGCTTTACATCACAACATAAGAGGTGTGTGTAAAGTTTTTATCATCTGTGTCTTCCACGTGAGCCGCCGCCACCGCCGCGGGAGCCGCCGCCGGAGCGGTGGGAACCGCCTGATCCGTAGCCGCTGCGCGAGGTGTTGTTGTAGCTTCGGTTCTGCTGGCGGGAGTTGTTGCGGTTGGTGTTGTAGCTGTTACGGTTGGTATTTGTATTTGTGTTGTTGTTGGAGACCCCGGTCTGTCGATGGGTATTGGTATTTCGGTTGGAGACTCCCGAACCGCGGTTGGCGGCGCCTGAAGTCTGCTGCAGCGTCCTGTCCTGGGAATTGCCGAGGCCCCACCCCGACACTCTATGTCCTGCATTGTCGGTGCGTCCTACAGCGCCCTGGCCGTATCCACGATGGGTGTTTGTGACAGGGGTTGCGTATTCCCATTTGCCGTCAGGATTCTTCACCACGCCGTTTGAGCCCTGCACTCTGTGGGGGCGTCCGTTGGAGGCACCGTTGTAGTTATATCCCGGGCGTGTATTCGATGCCCAACCACCGCCGGGGCCGGCGGGACGGTTGCCGTGGGGGCGATAGTCGGGTCTCGGTCCGGGGCGTCCGCCCCATCCGGGTCCCCAGCCCGGTCTCCAGTCCCATCCGGGGCCCCATCCAGGCCCCCAGCCCCAGGATGGTCCCCATGCCCATGAGGGCCCCCAGCCCCAGTTCCAGGCCGGTCCCCATGTCCATGACGGTCCCCATGCCCACGACGGCCCCCAGTTCCAGTTGAAAGAGAACCATGGATTGCCGAAGGATATGTTCCATCCGCCGTAATATGGCCAGTTATAATAACAGGGGCTGTAGCTCCAGGGAGCGAAAACCGGGACGCCGGCATTGTTGATCACCACATCCACGTTGCCATAGGAATTGGCGAGGATATCGCCGAGCAGATCGGCGTTGTCGACCACAATCGTGGGATTGTAGTATTTCTGGATCTGCTGGGTATAGACGAAGTCCTCGGCATTTCCGGTGGCCTCGCCGATGGTGTCGACCGGAGTCGGGTAATACTGGCCGCGACGGTTGTAGGCGTCTACATCCATGTCGGCCATGTTGCGTATATAGTTGGAGTTGCGTTTGGTCTGCTTGTTGGAGATGTCGCGCCTGGGATCATAGTAGATGTCGTCGTCATAGGCATTCTGGGCGAATGCGCCAAGGCAACATCCGGCAAGCATCAGTGTGGCGAAAAGTCCGTTTCTCATATTGTCGTATTGTTGAGTGGGCGGCTGTCGGGGCGCGCCCGCGTGAATAACTATCCAATCATACTCTCGTTATATATAATAGACACTCGGAGAGGATGAAAGTTTAAATCCGGCGTAAAGATAGCAAATAATCCGCCAATAAGGAAATTCCGGCGATATAAATCGCATTTGATTTGCAACAGACGTCGATTTAGATTAATTTTGCAGTTTGAATTGCAGGCAACTGCACACAATCGCAGAATAAACGAAGAAAAACAACATCACGACATATATGACAGCTAACGAAATCAGAGAATCGTTTAAGTCTTTCTTCCGCGACCGCGGCCACAGGATAGTGCCCTCGGCCCCTATGGTGATCAAAGACGACCCGACGCTGATGTTTACCAACGCCGGCATGAACCAGTTTAAAGACATAATCCTCGGCAACCGTGTGCCGGAGTCTCGGCGCGTGGCCGACAGCCAGAAATGCCTTCGCGTTTCGGGCAAGCACAACGACCTCGAGGAGGTGGGCCACGACACATACCACCACACGATGTTCGAGATGCTCGGCAACTGGTCGTTTGGCGACTACTTCAAGAAGGAGGCCATCGACTGGGCCTGGGAGTATCTGGTTGACGTGCTGAAGCTCGACCCATCGCGTCTTTACGCGACGGTGTTCGAGGGATATGCTCCGGAGGGTCTTAGCCGCGACGACGAGGCAGCCTCCTACTGGGAGCAGCACCTGCCTGCCCCGCATATCATCAACGGCAACCGCCACGACAACTTCTGGGAAATGGGCGACGTGGGTCCCTGCGGCCCCTGCAGCGAGATCCACATCGACCTACGCTCCGACGAGGAGCGTGCGGCCGTCGACGGCGCGTCGCTCGTGAATAAGGACAATCCACAGGTGATCGAGATCTGGAACCTGGTGTTCATGCAATACAACCGCAAGGCCGACGGCACCCTGGAGCCGCTCCCCGCCAAGGTGATCGACACCGGCATGGGCTTCGAGCGCCTCTGCATGGCCCTGCAGGGGAAGAAGTCGAACTACGACACCGACGTCTTCACCCCCATCATAAATGAGATCGGGCGCCTCAGCGGCAAGAAATACGGCGAAGACGAGAAGGTGGACATCGCCATGCGCGTCGTGGCCGACCATGTGCGCACCATCGCGTTCTCGATCGCCGACTCGCAGCTTCCCTCCAACGCCAAGGCCGGCTACGTGATCCGCCGCATCCTGCGCCGCGCCGTGAGATATGCCTACACCTTCCTGGGCAGTCAGGAGGCGTTCCTCTACCGTCTCGTGCCGGTGCTCGTGGCGGAGATGGGATCCTCCTATCCGGAGCTCGCCGCGCAGCAGACGCTGATCGAGAAGGTGATCAAGGAGGAGGAAGACGCCTTCCTGCGCACCCTCGACAACGGCATCAAGCTGCTCGACTCCCTGATGGCGAAAGCCAAGGCAGCCGGAGAGAAGGAGATATCGGGCAAGGACGCCTTCACGCTCTACGACACGTTCGGCTTCCCGCTCGACCTCACGGAGCTCATACTCCGCGAGAACGGCATGACTCTGCGCCAGGAGGAGTTTGACGCCGAGATGAAGAAGCAGAAGGAACGCGCCCGCCATGCGGCCGCCGTAGAGACAGGCGACTGGACGGTGGTCAACGACGGTGACCAAGAATTTGTGGGCTATGACCTCACCGAGACGCCGGCCCGCATCCTCCGCTGGCGCAAGGTGAAGCAGAAAGGAAAGGAATACTACCAGCTCATCCTCGACAGGACACCTTTCTATGCCGAGATGGGCGGCCAGGTGGGCGACAAGGGCGTGCTCATCGCTCCCGACGGCGAGACAGTGGAAATCTTCGACACCAAGCGCGAGAACAACATCGGCGTGCATCTCACCCACAGGCTTCCCTCCGATCCGTCGGCCGAGTTCACGGCCCGCATCGACCTTGAGAGCCGCCGTGCCACATCTGCCAACCACTCAGCCACCCACCTCCTCCACCAGGCGCTGAGGGAGGTGCTCGGCGAGCATGTGGAGCAGAAAGGCTCGTTCGTGTCTCCCGACGTGCTCCGTTTCGACTTCTCGCATTTCCAGAAAGTGACGCCTGAGGAGATCCGTAAGGTCGAGCATATAGTCAACGACCGCATCCGCAAGGCCATACCTCTGGAAGAACGTCGCGAGATGCCCATCGCCGAGGCGCGCGAGCTGGGAGCGATGGCGCTCTTCGGCGAGAAATACGGCGACAAGGTGAGAGTGGTGAAATACGGCAACTCGATAGAGCTTTGCGGCGGCACGCACGTGGCCAACACCGGCAACATCGGCATGGTGAGGATTCTCGGCGAGAGCTCCATCGCCGCCGGCATCCGCCGTATAGAGGCCGTCACCGGCCGTGGCGTGGAGGACGTGCTCGACAGGATGCAGGACTCGATGCGCGAGATCGCGGACTTCCTCGGCGGCGCCTCCGACGTGCGCCAGGCCGTGAAGAAAGCCATCGACGAGAACGAGGACCTGCGCCATCAGGTGACGGAGTTTGTGGCCGAGCGCACGCGCAACCTCATCAAGGAGACCCTGGCCTCGGCAAAAGACGTACACGGCGTGAAGGTGGCGCTCCTCACCGGCCCGCGTATCCCCGACATCGTAAAGAACGTGGCCTTCGGCATCCGCAAGGAGGCCAAGGAACCTACGGTGTTTGTGGGCGCCACCGTCAACCTCGACAAGCCGCTGCTGACCATCGCGCTCACCGACGACCTCGTGAAGGAGGGGCTCAACGCCTCGAAGGTGGTGAGGGAAGCCGCGAAGCTCATCAAGGGCGGCGGCGGCGGCCAGCCGTTCTTCGCACAGGCCGGCGGCAAGGACATTGACGGTCTCTCGGCAGCGGCTGACAAGGCTCTCGAGCTACTGAACCTTAAATAACCTCAAAACATACAGAATTATGAAAAGACTCATTGCAGGCATTATGACGCTGGTGACGGCAGTCGCCGTCTGGGGCGCCGACTACACGGTGGTGGCGGCCAAAGCGAAGGTCTTCGACCAGCCAAGCGCTACGGGCTACGTGACGCAGAATGCCCAGAACCAGGATGTGACGGTGACGCCGGGGATGGCGTTCAAGGTCACCGACAGTGAGGGTGGCTGGGACGTGGTGGAGTACTCCCCCGGTCTTCGCGGCTACATCATGAAGACCATCGAGGCGGCACCGTCGTCGCTCGGTGCGCCGGCTCCCGGCAGCTACAAGGTGGCCAACCATCCGACAGAGACGGTGACGGTGAGCAACGACGGCGGCAAGTG
>USHH01000121.1 GCA_900554345.1 uncultured Bacteroidales bacterium
TTCCGCCTCCACCTCTGGGACGCCGAGCTCGCCGACAGCCTCGGCAACCTACTCGACAACGACCACCTCGACCTGCTCGACTACCTCATAGCGGAGCTGGAGCGCAACGGAATAGACATCGTGATCACGGCCCAGACAAATTTCGGCAACGGATATCCGGAGAAGAACATCGACACCGGAGCCTTCACCTACGACTTCGACAAATGCCGCATCCACGACGAGCCGGCGGCTCAGGACGCGCAGGAGAACTACCTTCGGCAGCTCGCCAAGCACGTCAACCGCTATAACGGCCTGTCATACAGCGACGACCGAGGCATCATCGCCATGGAGATCAACAATGAGCCCTGCCACTCCGGCAATGTAGACGAGACACGCCGGTATATCGACCGCATGGCCTCCGCGCTGCGTGGAGCGGGATTCGACAAGCCCGTGCTATATAATGTAAGCCACAATCCGAAGGTGACCGAGGCATACTATCAGGCCGACATCGACGGCACCACCTACCAATGGTATCCTGTCGGACTGGTCGCCGGCCATGAGCGCAAGGGAAACTTCCTCCCCACCGTCGACAGCTATCCCATACCCTGGAGCGACTCCATACCCGGCTTCGATTCCAAGGCACGCCTCGTGTATGAGTTCGACCCGGGCGACCTACTCTACTCATATATGTATCCCGCCATCGCGCGTACATTCCGTAAAGAGGGATTCCAGTGGATTACCCAGTTCGCCTACGACCCCACCGACATCGCGCAATACAACACCGAATACCAGACCCACTTCCTCAATCTCATATACACTCCGGCGAAGGCCCTCAGCATGATGGTGGCCGCCGAGGCAGCCCGCAATATACCGCGCGGCAAGGACTTCGGAGCGTATCCCGCCGACACTGTGTTCGGCAATTTCCGCGTCAGCTACCTCGATGACCTCAGCGAGCTGGCTTCCCCGGAGAAGTTCTACTACAGCAACACCACGGCCACCGTGCCCCCCGACGCCTCGGCACTGCGCCACATCGCGGGCCACGGCTCATCGCCGGTGGTGGAATACGAGGGCACCGGCGCCTATTTCCTCGACCGGCTCCCCGACGGAGGCTGGCGTCTCGAGGTGATGCCCGACGTGGCCATCGTCGCCGACCCCTTCGAGAAGCCGAGTCTAAAGAAGGAGGTGGCGAGAACCGCCTGGCGCGACAACAGCATGACCGTCGACCTCCCCGACCTCGGCGAGGACTTCCACTACACCGCCGTGGCTCCCGACGGCAACAGGACCGACGGCATCGCCGTCACCGGCACCATCACGGTGTCGCCGGGCGTCTATCTGCTGTCGAAGGATGCACCTAATAGCAAGACGCTTGTCGCCATCGACACGACATTCGCAGCGCCGGCGCCGAGGGACGAGCCGGATGTGGTGGTCCACACTCCGGCGACATACGTGGCCGACAGCGGCGACATAACGCTCGAGGCAGAGGTCTTCGGCACGCGGCGCCCCGACAAGGTGGAGGTCTACAGCAGTGACGTCTCCTTCTGGCGCGACGACAATCCCATCTACAGGCTGGAGCCGGCCGGAGGATACACCTACCGGGGCACCATCCCCGCTGACGCCTCATGGGGCCCGGCGCTGAAATACAATATCGTGGTGTGGGAAGACGGCAAGGCCCGCACCTTCCCCGCCAATATCGAGGGCACGCCTCTCGACTGGGACGCTCCGGCTCCTAAATACTACACCTCCGACAAGGTGTCGGCCGACGCGCCGCTGGTGCTCCTGCGCCCGGAGGCCAGCGATCCGCTGATCGACATGGCGATGATTCCGGAGGCATGGGACTTCCGCCTCGCCTACGAGAAGGGACGCCCCGTCGAGTCCGACCGCTACCGCCTCACCGCCACGCCGGAGAAGGACGGACTGATAGTGATGAAGCGCTATGTGGGCGACGAGCTGAAAGGGGCGCCGCAGCTCCCCGGCAAGAACGTAATGGTGGTGAAGACCTCCGGCGTGGCGAATATGGACGGCGCTGAGATCGCGCTCGTGGGCAAGAACGGAGCCACCTACTCGGCACCGCTCGCCGTGGGCAGCGACGGCACGGCGCGCGTGGCGCTCCGCGACCTGCGCCAGCGCACGAGCCTGATAGTGCCGGCGCCCTACCCCACCTTCCTGCCGCGCGAGATCGAGATGCAGCCGATGCCCTTCGACCCGACGGCCATCGACTTCGTGGAGCTCATCATCCCCGCGCGCCCCGGCGCCGACCAGCAGATGCTGCTCGAAGGCGTCTGGCTCGAACACGACACCTCCCTCTGACAATTTCCAGCCATTATCTTGCACATCAGCATTATATTGACTAACTTTGCCGTATGAGCGCCCTGAAATACCCTATCGGCATACAGAACTTCGAGAAACTCCGCAGCTCCGGTGCCGACCTCCTCAGACTCGAAAGGGAGGAAGTGAGCTCCGAGAGGATGAGAAGCATCGACCTGATCGCCGATGACCCCGTTCCGCTCCTGTTCCAGAGCGGCTACCTCACCATCAAGGGTTACGACCCGGAATTCCGCGAATATACCCTCGGCTACCCCAACCGCGAGGTGAAGGAAGCCCTGCTGAATTCCCTAATTCCATATCTCCGATACGGTCACCATAGGAAATAGTCGGGAAAGACCCGCTCCATCTCCGAATATCTACTCGGCTGAGACTAGTTATAATTCATTTTGCAAATATCGATTATATTGACTAACTTTGCAATGAAGTCGTATATATAAATCCCTATCCATGAAGATCAAAACCCTGACGGCATCGAACTTCCGGTCGATCAGCAGCCTCACATTTGAATGCGGCAGAGGCATCAATGTCATAGCCGGCATCAATGGAGCCGGCAAGACCTCTGTATTGTCAGCCTTGGAAATCGCCCTTTCGTGGGCAAAAGCGAGAATCCGTCAGAAAAACGGACAGGGACAATATCCGGAAGCCGCAGATATCAAGCTGGGAACGCAGTCCTCCTCCATAAGGGTCTCGACATTCCCGCCAGAAGAAATAAGCTGGGAGATATCGCGAAGCCTGCCGACATTCAGGGGAACTCGTCCGAAATCAGATCTGACATGCCTCACCGAATATGCCGACAGAAAAGCCGAGGATTATGCCGCTAACCATGGACAGACGAATCTCCCGATGTTTGTGAAATATTCCGTCAACCGTTCGCTTATCGACATTCCGGCCCATGTGCATAAGAAACATCTCCTCGATGCCATGTCGCTGTATAGCGGTCGACTCGACGGAGGCAGCAATCTGAGGTCGTTTTTCGAGTGGTTTCGTGAGCGTGAGGATATCGAAAGGGAAGAACGCGAGGAAAGGAAGTCATTTGAATACCAGGATCTACAGTTGAAAGCAGTCCGGAAAGCTATTTCGACAGTTCTCCCGGAATATGGTGAATTAAAGACCAGACGCAAGAGCCCCATCGGATTCGAGCTCCGCAAGAAGAATCAGGTACTCCGGGTTGAGCAGCTGTCGGACGGAGAGAAATGCTATCTCACCCTCGTAGGAGACATCGCACGCCGTCTTACCATTTGCAATCCGAAGTTGACCAATCCTCTGGAAGGGGAAGGCATAGTCCTTATCGACGAACTGGAGCTTCATCTTCATCCTAAATGGCAGGGGGAATCCATCGACCGGCTAAGGATTGTTTTCCCGAATTGCCAGTTCTTCATAACCACCCATTCGGCTCACATCGTCCAGAATTTACGGCTTAACGATGAAGACAAGCTACTGGTACTCGTCGACGGCATGCCCTTCAATGTGGGAGCCAGCTACGGACAACCGATCGAAGACTTGCTGCTTGAAGTTTTCGGGCTCCAGTCACTTCGCCCGGAACCGGTAAGGAAAGCTCTTGAACAAACATGGGAATTGCTCAACAAGGGCATCTCGGAAAGCGATGAACTTACCAAGAGTCTGGAAACCTTGAAAAAGCTCGTTGGAGAGCAGGATCCTGCGTTTGCAAAAATAAACCTCCAGATTGCCCTTAACCGGAAGTAATCCATTATGAAACGCATACTGAAATCAGATGCCGATGTTCAGAAGTTCAACGATTGGGCGTCAAAAAAAGGTATCCGAGACTCACATTCGATTACAGCAATCTCCTTGTAGACAACCGTAACGACAATTACGGAGCATGCCATAAAGACAGTCACAAAGCCAAAGTATCTGCTGCTGATTTCGATGGAAAGGATTGTATCTTTAATCCTGTAGAAGAAAATTTCGCAGATTATATACGATATAACACAGCTGGAGAGTTACTTCCAGCCGTGGGGCTTGAAGATAGCCTGTCAAGACGTGTGGAGAGAACCATAGAGGTATTCAATATCAACCATCCAAGTCTTGTGGAGCGAAGAGCCGACCTTATCCAAAATATGACCGATTATATGAAGGGAGGATTAAGTGTTTCCGAAATATCAACGTGTCTGAAGCCCCAGGGATTTCACACACTCATCGACTGGTGGCTCAGCAATATGAGTGTGGCTCAATAAATCCTTTTTGAGATTGGGGGCCGCTTATTTGCTGGTTAGGGAAATAAAGCGTACTTTTGCAGACCGCTACGGGTGGAGGCCGTCACCGTCGCCCCTCCCGCACCATGAAAACGAACTAAACCTATAGACCTGATATGTTTGAAATCGTAAGCAGACGAGACCTTTCCCCCAACATCACGGAGATGAAGGTCAAGGCTCCGCGGGTGGCCCAGTCGGCCCAGCCGGGGCAGTTTGTAATAGTGAGGGTCGACGAGCTCGGCGAGCGCATACCGCTCACCATCTGCGACTACGACCGCGAGGAGGGCACCGTCACCATCGTGACCCAGACCATCGGCATCTCCTCCGCCAAAATCAACAGCCTCAAGCAGGGCGACGCCTTCGCCGACTTCGCCGGCCCCCTCGGCCGCCCCTCCGACCTGCTCGACCTCCCCGAGGAGGAGCTGAAGAAGCAGAGGGTGCTCTTCGTGGCCGGCGGCGTGGGCACGGCCCCCGTCTATCCCCAGGCCAAATGGCTCAAGGAGCACGGCGTCACCGCCGACGTCATCATCGGCGCCAAGACAAAGGACATCTTCACATACGTCGACGAGATGAGGAAGGTGGCCGATGTCTACCTATGCACCGACGACGGCTCCGAGGGATTCCACGGCATGGTGACCGGGCTGATGAAAGACCTCATCGAGCGTCAGGGCAAGCAGTATGACCGCTGCGTGATCATCGGCCCGATGATCATGATGAAATTCGCCGCCCTCGCCACCAAGGAATACAACATACCGACGATGGTGAGCCTCAACGCCCTGATGGTCGACGGCACCGGCATGTGCGGCGCCTGCCGCGTCACGGTCGACGGCCAGACGCGTTTCACATGCGTCGACGGTCCCGAGTTCGACGGCCACAAGGTAGACTTCGACGAGGCGATGCGCCGACAGAGCATGTACAGAGACAACCGAAAGACCCATCCCGAAACCCATAATTGCAAGTGTCATGGCTAACAGAATACCCCGAGTGCCGGTGAGGGAGCAGGATCCGGCGAGACGCGCCACCAACTTCGAGGAGGTGTGCTACGGCTACAACGACGAGGAGGCGCGTCTGGAGGCTTCCCGGTGTCTCAACTGCAAGGTGCCCCGCTGCATGGGGGCATGCCCGGTGCATATCAACATCCCTGCGTTCGTGGCCAGGGTAGCCGACGGCGACCTCGCCGGAGCCGCCGCCGTAATCGGCGCCGACAGCTCGCTGCCGAGCGTTTGCGGCCGCGTGTGCCCGCAGGAAAACCAGTGTGAGGGCTCTTGCGTGCTCGGCATCAAGTCGGAGCCCGTGGCCATCGGCAAGCTGGAGCGCTACGTCGGCGACTGGGCCATCGCCCACCGCGGCGAGCTTCCTGTCAACCCGGCTCCGCGCAACGGCCACAAGGTGGCCGTGATCGGCTCCGGCCCCTCGGGCCTGGCCTGCGCCTCCGACCTCGCACGCATGGGCTATGAGGTGAAGATCTTCGAGGCCCTCCACAAGGTGGGCGGCGTGCTCGTCTACGGCATTCCGGAGTTCCGTCTCCCCAAGGAGCGCATCGTGGCCGAGGAGGTGAAGTCGGTGAAAGACCTCGGTGTCGAGATCGAGACCGACGTCATCGTGGGACGCACACTGACCGTCGACGACCTTCTCGACCGCGAGGGATATGACGCCGTCTTCATCGGGACGGGCGCCGGTCTCCCCCGCTTCATGGGCATCGAGGGGGAGAACCTCAACGGCGTCTTCTCGGCCAACGAGTTTCTGACGCGCACCAACCTGATGCACGCCTACGACGATAGCTTCGACACCCCGATCTACACCGGCCGCAAGGTAGTGGTGGTTGGTGGCGGCAACGTGGCGATGGACGCCGTGCGCACCGCAAAGCGTCTCGGCGCCGAGGCCGTGATCGTCTACCGCCGCAGCGAGGCCGAGCTTCCGGCCCGCAAGGAGGAGGTGCACCACGCCAAGGAGGAGGGCATCGAGTTCCGTATGCTCACCAACCCCGTGCGCATCGTCGGTGACGACAAGGGCTGGGTGAAAGGCATCGAATGCGTCGAGATGACCCTCGGCGAGCCTGACGAGAGCGGACGCCGTCGTCCGGTTGAGAAGGAGGGGAGCAACTTCGTGATTGACTGCGACGTGGTGGTGATGGCGCTCGGCACGAGCCCCAACCCGCTGATCAAGTCGACCACCGAAGGGCTTCAGTGCAACCGCAAGGGGTGTATCGAGGCCACTGAGGATGGCGCCACCTCACGCGAGGGCGTCTTCGCCGGCGGCGACGCCGTGACGGGCGCCGCCACGGTGATCCTGGCCATGGGCGCGGGCCGCAAGGCCGCCGCCGCCATAGACTCCTACATCAAGAGCAAACCGCAGAAGTAACGCCACAAAAAAATACCTTGAGTTACTTGTAGGGACATGCCTCCGGCATGTTTCAACCGACATCAATCCAGACCATTATAAAACGCGCCACCCTGTTTCCGGGTGGCG
>USHH01000122.1 GCA_900554345.1 uncultured Bacteroidales bacterium
CAGGATCACCCCGACAGACATATTCGAAGGGAACGTGGAGTCGGACAAGATCACGACGCTCCATGTCAATGTGGATACCTATGTCTTCGTAAAACTTACGGCTTTTCCAACCCCCAAAAAACCCCCCCCCCCCTCCCGCCCCCACGGCGGGAAGCGAGCATATGCGCTCCAGCTCGCCGAGCAGCTCGGGCGAGGGAGCGGCGAGGGTGGTCCAGGGATGGATGCCGGCTGAGTAAAGCTGCCCTTCGAGCAGAGCGTCGCCCGGAGAGACGTTGATGACGCCGTCGGGCTGCGGCGCCGGATGATGGGTGTGTATGTCGAGAATCATGTGGGTCGACTGATTATGGTTGACGTGAGGCGCCATCAGGGCACCGGGTCGTAGCCGCTGCCTCCCCAGGGGTGGCAGCGCAGGATGCGGCGCAGGGCGAGCCAGCCACCCTTGACGGCGCCGTATTTCCTCACCGCCTCCAGCGCATACTGGCTGCAGGTGGGGGTGAAGCGGCAGCTCGGAGGAGTGAGGGGCGAGACCGCTCCCTGATAGAAGCGGATCAGCAACAGAAGAAGATGCTTCATATCCTGCGTATTTTTCCACAAAGGTAGCTCACAAAAACTGAAAAAGGAAATTCCGGAGGGTCAAAACGACATAATGATGTCGCCGCGACCCTCCGGAGTGAGCATCAGGAAAGAGGGGTCAGAAAGAGAGCTGGAGCATGGTCTGTATGCGGTTGTCGTGGCGAGATAGCCCCGACATGTCGACACGCCGCCCCCAGAGGTATTCCACACCCCACTGCAGCAGGGAGTTGATGTTGTAGAAGACGTTTCCCACCAGATACTGGCCGTAGCGGTACTGGTCGGGCCACGCGGTGTCGCCGCCGGCATATCGGCGCGCGTAGGCGCGCACGTGGCTGTAGGTGGCGGAGCAGAAGACTTTAGGCGAGAAGGTGTACTGCAGGCCGAGATACGCTCCCCACACCTTCACCGGGTCGAGCACGGCTTCGTTGTGGCTCGAGGGCATGAGGTCCATCCCCTCCCCCGTGAGGTCCTGGATATAGCTTGCCACCCCTTTGCCTGCCACCGCCTGGTAATAGGCCGTGAGGCCGCCGGCCACCGGCGTCGAGCCGCTGAGCTTCAGTCCCCATCCTATTTTGTCGATATTCTTTCCCGTGACGCAGTCGCGGTAATAGAGGTTGCGTATGAGGGCCGAGAGGCGGAGCCAGCCGGAGCCGTCGGCCCAGGAATACTGGAGATACATCGGGATGTCGGGCACGCGCTGCGTCACCGTGCGCGTGAGCTCCGTGTTGGTGAAGGAGTTGACCGGCATCTCCATGCCGACGGCCACCTTCCAGTTGCGCTGCCGGCCAAACGTCTTCTCATAGTTGAGGATCGTGGAATATACGGCGGTGGCGGCATTGGGTCCTTCGTAGTCGATCGTGGGCGAGACTGCCCCCGCGTCGGTGAACAGCGAGAAGCCGTAGCCGGCCTTCACGCCCCGCCATGTCAGATAGGCGTTGGTGAGCATCGGGGTGTAGCCCGAGTTGATGAGGTTGAAGGAGACGTAAGCCCCGATCTGGTTGCGGTTGCCGGGCAGCGCCACGAAATTGACGAAAAACGACGACTGCTGGCCGCTGATCTGGAATTTCGCGCCGTCGCCCTCCTCCCTCTGCATCGGGATGGCCGAAGTGGTGAAGGTGTTGGGATTGGAGATCGGATTTCCGAAATCGAAGCCGGCGGTGGCTTTCAGGGAGCCCCCGATGCCGAGATAGAACCTGCGCTCTTTTCCGAAAATCGCGAAGCGCGGCATGGAGGGGATGTTGAAGGCCGAGGGGGCGTTTTCCGACAGATACTTCACGGCATGTGCCGTATCGGTGTCGGCGATGGGATGCAGCGGGCTTTCCGCGCTGCGGGCCGGATGCTGCTGGGCGGCACATGGCGCGGCGCAACAGAGCGAGGAGACGAGTGCTATACAGGAGATGATGTCTTTCATAAAATCGGGTTTCAGTCATAGAATTTTTCAGTCACGTTCAGGGCGAAGGAATTGCGGGCGAGGATGGTGACTCCGGTGTAGGCCACGAGGAGCGCGAATCCGAGGATGAAGGCGAAAGATCCGCCGGGCGCCACGCCGAAGACCGACCTGAGCAGGGAAATGATGAAAGGAGTCACGACGATCGCGATATAGTTGGCGGAGAGCACGAAGCTGAGCGCCAGCGTGGCTTTTTTCGGGTCGGAGACACACCGGCTGGCCTTGTTGTAGATCAGCGGCTGGCACACTCCGTAGCCCAGGCCGGCGAGGGAGGCTCCGAGGCAGAGGGCCCATTTGTCGGGGAAGAAGGCGAACAGCCCTATGCCGATTGTCATCATCACGGCGCAGACGGCGAATGAGGCCCCCTTGAGATGGCGCACGATCCACGGAAGCACGAAGCCCGGGATGAATATGAAGAGGAAATAGAGGGAGGTGACGGTGCCCGACAGGGAGGTGCTCCAGTCTTTTTTCTCAATCAGAAACGGACAATAGAGTGTGATGGTGACAGTGGCGAAGGAGATGAAGAAATACACGCCCATCACCCCGAGGAGGCGTCTCACGTAGAAGCCGCGGGTGGATCGGGGGGCGGCGGGAGCGTCGGGCGTCTTGCCGGGCGCGGGTGTCGCCGCAGGCGACGGGGCAGGCTTCGGCGCCGAGAAGTCGGCGGCCGGAATGCCCCGGAGGCCGCCGCTGAGAAGCAGCGGGATGAGGGGGACGAGATACACCACGAAAGGGAGATGCCAGTCGCCGTGGCTGAGCCAGCCCACGGCATATGTGGCGGCCACAAGCGTCATGTTGGAGAGGCCCGACTGGAGCCCCATCTCCTTCATGCGGTATTTTCCCTCGAAGCAGTCGGCGATGAAGCCGGTGGAGAAGGGAATCACCAGTCCGGCGCCGCATCCCAGCACGCAGCTGGCGATAATCAGCGTGGTCATGCTGCGGGCCAGCAGATAGGAGACGCCGCAGAGCAGGTAGACGAGCAGCGCCCCGACCACCACCGCCCTCTTGTGGCGGGTGAGTGAAAGCTTGCCCGAGAGCAGCACGAAGGGTATGATGAGAAGATTGGGGAGCACTGTGAGCAGCTGCTCCTCGATCTGGGTGGTGCCCGGGAAGACCTTCTCGAGGGTGGCGAGCATCGGCGTCACGGCGAGTCCCGGGAGGTTGACCACCAGCGAGAGCGACATGATTGCCCAGAATGTGAGAGTGGAAAGGGGGGCTTTGCCTGTCTTGACCATAGCGGATTGAGATTAGAGGAATCAAAAAAACGCGGCGGCCCGGAAGCCCGGAGCCGCCGCCGAATATACGTCATGAAAAAGACCTCCGGGTCATTTGCCCGGCTTCGGACCGCTGCCTGCGTCGGCATGCGGGCTTTGCGCGGCGCTTCCTTTCTCGGGCTCGGGCTTGATCGACATGTCGGTGACCTCTCCCACTGTCTTGAGGCTCACCGGGCCGAGCTCGCCGTCTTCCCACTCCATGGCGCGTCTGATCTGCTCCTGCGTGGGCTCGTATCCCTCAGGCCATTTCGAGGCCACGGAGGGACGGCGTCCCTCGATCTCCCAGTTGAAGGGCTCGAATGTGGTGGACGGATTTCTCCAGGCGGGCTTACGTTTCGCATAGACGATAAACGGCACGATCAGAAACAGGGCGCAGCCGAGAATCAGAATGCCGACATAGACCACGGGACTGCCGGTGGAAATCTGCGTCGGGGGCACGAAGCTGAGCACCATGGCCACCAGAGCGCCGAGCACTCCGAGCCCGAAGACAAACCATTTGCCGAATTCGCCGCCGGGGACGCGGAATCCGCGCCGGGCGTTGGGCTCAGTGCGCCGCAGGCGCATGAAGGCCCCGTAGATTATGATCACCATCACGAGATATATGATGGTCGACATCTGGCTCAGGATCTGATAGGCGGCCTCCACATTGGGAAGCACCACGAGAGCCAGGGCGAGCACCGTGACGAAGATGCCCTGCACCCAGAGGATCGGCACCTGGATGTCGTTTCTGTTCACCTTCTGCAGCCCGCGCGGCAGGTAGCCGGCACGACCTACGGAGAGGATACCTCTGGAAGGGGCCGAGATCACCACCGACACCTGCGCTATCACGCCCAGGGTGATGAGCACCGCCATGACATTGCCCATCCATGGAATACCCAGGGTGGCCCAGAGGTCGGTGTAGGCGATGAAGAGGCTCTGGAGCAGGTTGATGTCCTTGGCCGGCTCCACAAACCCGATGGCGAGGGTGCCGAAGATGAATATGGCCAGGATGGAGACCACGGAGATGAACACCGACTTCGGGAATTCCTTTGCCGGATTCCTCATGGAGGGAACATGCACCGCCTGCATCTCCATTCCCGCGAAGAAGAGGAATATGGAGGCGGCGAGCACTATATTGCCAAACTGGGAGAAGTCGGGCCAGAACGAGGAGTGGGCGTCGATCTGCACGGGCTTGCCGAGACACAGATAGACCACGCCCAGCACGATGAGGATCGCCGCCGGGATGATCGTGCCGCAGAGGCCTCCGAACGAGGAGAGGGCGTTGGCGAATTTCTGGCCGCGGAAGGTGTTGAAGGTGCTCAGCCAGTAGACCGCGAGAACCACAATGAGGGTATAGATCACGTTTTTGGCGAGTTTCTCGTCGAATGACTCGGGCCAGAAGATAAAGGCGAGGGAGACAGCGGCAAACATGAGCACGGCGGGAAACCATATCACCACCATCTGCCATTCATAATACATGGCGGCCCAGCCTACCTTCGGCCCGAAGGCTTCGGCACACCAGCGGAAGATGCCGCCGCTCTGGGTGTAGGTGGAGGCGAGCTCGGCGCACACGAGAGCGTAGGGCACGAGGAATACCAGGCCTGCGAATACATAATAGAAGATTGAGGTATAGCCATATACAGCCTGTGAGGCGAGGCCTCGCATGCTCACGATATTCGTGATGATGAAAATGGCCATGGCGCCCATAGAGAGGGTAGCGCCTTTCCGCGATATTCCTCCAGCGGAAGCGGCGCCCGGAGCCGGGGTAGTGTTTGTTGCCATGATTCGGATACTTTAATGGATACTTAAGTGCGTTGAATTGCGGTTTTTCTCAAGGTGGAACTCTCCTCATTGGGAAACGACCTATAATAATAAGGCGTCAGATGCGAAATGGTTCAAAGGAAAAACGCATCCTGCCGGCGGAGGCAAAAAAGAAAGCCCCGCGACGGCAGGGCGCGGGGCTTGTGGGCGCTCCGCCTTGTGTATGGTGAAGAGACGGTGATTAGCCGTTGACTTTCTTCATGTGAGCGATGAGGTCGAGCACCTTGTTGGAGTAGCCGATCTCATTGTCATACCAGGAGATCACCTTCACGAAGTTGTCGGTCAGGTAGACGCCGGCGTTTGCGTCGAAGATCGATGTGAGGGGGCATCCGAGGAAGTCGGAGCTTACCACAGCGTCTTCAGTGTAGCCGAGCACTCCCTTGAGCTCGCCTTCCGCGGCAGCCTTCATGGCCTTGCAGATGTCTTCCTTTGTAGCGGGCTTCTCGAGGTTGACTGTGAGGTCAACAACCGATACGTCGAGGGTGGGGACACGCATGGAGATACCTGTGAGCTTGCCGTTGAGGGCGGGAATCACCTTGCCTACAGCCTTGGCGGCGCCGGTGCTGGAGGGGATGATGTTGCCGGAGGCGGCACGGCCGCCGCGCCAGTCCTTCATGGAGGGGCCGTCGACGGTCTTCTGGGTGGCTGTCGTGGAGTGAACGGTGGTCATGAGGCCGTTGACGATGCCGAAGTTCTCATTGAGCACCTTGGCGATGGGAGCGAGACAGTTGGTGGTGCAGGAAGCGTTGGAAACGAACTGCGTGCCCTTTACGTATGTGTCCTGGTTGACACCAACGACAAACATCGGGGTGTCGTCCTTGGAGGGAGCCGACATAACGACGTATTTTGCGCCGGCCTCGATGTGGGCCTGCGATTTCTCCTTTGTGAGGAAGAGGCCGGTGGACTCCACCACATATTCAGCGCCGACCTCGCCCCAGCCGATCTCTGCGGGGTTCTTGCAGGCGGTGACGCGGATGGGCTTGCCGTTGACGATGAGGAGGCTCTTCTCCATGTCGAAGTCTACGGTGCCGTCGAAGCGGCCGTGCATTGTGTCGTATTTGAGCATGTAGGCCATGTAGTCAACCGGAAGAAGGTCGTTGATGGCTACCACCTCGATGTCGTCTCTCTTTGTGGAGGCGCGGAATACAAAGCGTCCGATACGGCCGAAGCCGTTAATACCAATCTTTGTCATTTCTCTAATCTTGATTTTTGGGTTGAGATTGTTTATGTATCGTATGTTTTTTCTGTCTGAAAGATAGTCGCGGGCTTCGCAGACGGTGCGAACTTGCAGCAATGACCTGAAGCGCGGCACTCCCGCCCCGCTATCGTGGTGCAAAGATAGCAAATTTATTTTGATTCCACTATTCCCGAAGCGTATTTTATAACATATTTTCTCTAAAAACAAAGCAATTCACCATACAGGCTCCGAATTTCCGTTTTTTTAGTTATCTTTAAGCCCTCAAAACACTCGAACGTATTATTGTGAAAACTTCTTAACCTCTCCGCGCATTATACTATAAAATATCTTACAATGGGAAAATTCTTAGCTGATTTCAAGGAATTCGCCCTCAAGGGCAATGTGATCGACATGGCGGTCGGCGTAATCGTCGGCGGCGCCTTCGGAAAAATCGTATCCTCGCTGGTCAACGACATCCTCATGCCGGTGATCTCGCTGGTGACCGGCGGCGACGGCTACAAAAACCTCAAGTACGTGATCCAGCCGGGAAGCCCGGCCACGGCCGACGGAGTGGCCGCCGTAGAGGAGGTGGCCGTCAACTACGGCCTGTTCATTCAGAACATCGTAGACTTCTTCATCATCGCCTTCAGCATCTTCGTGGCCCTGCGCTTCGCCATGAAGCTCAAGAAGAAGGAGG
>USHH01000123.1 GCA_900554345.1 uncultured Bacteroidales bacterium
AAAAAGGGAGCCACGGACTTTATCGTGAAACCTTGGGATAACGAGAATTTGATTCAAGCACTTACCCACGTCTTGGAACGTCGTGCGGAATCAGATGAGAGAGAGATTTCCTCTGTGGCAGAATCTCTAGTCTCCCATCCTTGTACGTTGGAGGATATGGAGCGGCAGTTTATCGCCGAGGTATTGAAAGAAAAGAAAGGGAACCTGACGCTTGTGGCTCAACAATTGGATATTAGCCGCCAGACCCTTTATAATAAGATGCGGAAATACGGGTTGTAGATTATAAGGAGAGTAACCATGGTTAACCGGAATTTATACCTGAAGATTATAGGGAGCGTTTCCTTAATCGTACTTTTTGCGTTACTTGGATCTGTATTGTTGATAACCGGTATTTCTTATTTTTTATCCTTTGTATGTCTGTGTGTTATCCTGTTGATAACTCTGTTGCTAATCCAGTGGATAAACGGTACAAATCGTAAGATCGCTATTTTCTTCGAGTCGGTTCGTAATGGGAATACAACTTTGCGATACCCGGATAAAACGAATGATCCCTTTGTAAAGGACTTATATGCGGAAATGAATCGGATTATCCTCCTATTCAGTCAAAACCAGAATGAGATGGAAGAGAAGCGCTTGTATTACGAGAGCATCTTGCGGGTACTGACGCATGAGATTCGTAATTCGATTACGCCAATCCGTTCCTTATCTGCTGATCTGTTGAAATATTCCGATACATATACTCCGGAGCAATTACGGGAAGGTTTGGAGGTTATTCATGGGCAAGCGAAAAATCTATCCGCTTTCTTGGATTCCTACCATCGTCTGACGCATCTTCCGGAGCCGGAAAGAACCGAGGTGCCTATAACCTCTTTATTTCGGAAGATGGAACGGTTGTTGTGTGCCGAGGCGGGTAGCGACCGTATTCGTTTCTCCTCTGCGGAAGCTTTAACGGTACGTGTGGACCAAAACTTGATCGTGTTGGCTCTGATTAATTTGATCCGTAACGCATTACAGGCGATAGAGGGGCAAGCGGATGCCATCGTCTCCGTAGAAGCCTTGGAGGCTGATGGTAGGGTATATATAACTATAACAGACAATGGCCCCGGTATTTCTCCTGAACTATTGTCTGCTATCTTTACGCCTTTCTTCTCTACGAAGTCCGGTGGTAGCGGCATCGGTCTCAGTATCTCCCACCGCATAATGCGATTGCATGGCGGCGATTTAACCGTTGATTCCTTGCCTGGTGTCCGTACCGAGTTTCGTATGACGTTCTAGAATATGACTTTCTTGATTTTTTCAACAATCAAGTTGAAAGGCTCGGCTTTTACATGGCTGCATATTCTCACAACGTCTCGTTCAGTGTAACCTCCTATTAATTGGCAAATAACGAAGCTTTTCTTTGTTAAGTTTTTTGTTAGCATAGAGTCTTCTAAAGGAAATGTATATTGTGGATTATAGTTTTTGGAAGATATCATAGCTAGGTAAAAGAAATCTTCAGCTGCTTGCAAATCATCGTTTGAGATGACGATAGCCATGTGAGGTTTGGTTATTCCATTAGGAAATAGATAATTGACTTCTACAACATCTCGTTGATGTATTTTCATTCGATGAGATATTTGGATATATATGCTGCCATGGATTGTCTGGAATGGGCTAGAAATAAATCTTTCTCATTCATAGGACTGAAAGGTTGGCTATCGCTTTTCCTTTGGTTGGAAATGTTGTGTTTAGCCATCTTGGGCGACGAAACATTTCTAGTTGGTCTGGTTTTTGTCGTTCTCATATCTTTTGTTTTTATGTTATTGGCAAATATACGTATTTATTTCAAAAGATCTCCTGTTTAAATGGAAAAAGAGATTATGGCTAAAGCTTATGGTATAACTATCGCTTTGGCCATAATCTCTTATAAGATTGTCTGATCAATACCCCAACTCAAATGGTTGCTCTACGGCAGGTACGCCTTCGGACATCCATTTAGGCATTTTATCGTTCTTTAGGTAATGGTTGAAGAATTGGAACATGCGGCGTTGGAAATCGATGCGGTTTGCCATATGCATCGGCCAATGCGGTTCGCCTGTATAATTCAGTAACCAGCAAGGTTTACCTAACCGTTTCATGGCAACGAAATACTCGATACCTTGGTACCAAGGCACATGGCCGTCGGCGTCGTTGTGCATGATCAGCAAGGGAGTGGTGACACGGTCGGCGTGGAAGACGGGGGAGTTGTAGATGTAGAGCTCCGGAGCCTCCCAGAGGTTGCGCCCGATGCGGCTCTGTCCCTGCTCATACTGTCCCTGGCGCGAGTCGCCGCTCTCCCAGCGTATGCCGCCGAAGGCCGACGTCATGTTGGCCACGGGAGCTCCCGAGCCCGCGCAGGCGAACATGTCGGTGCGAGTCACAAGGTAGGCAGTCTGATAGCCGCCCCAGCTCTGCCCGTCGATGCCGATGCGCTTCTTATCTATATTCGGATATTTGCGGCACACGGCCTCCACGCCGCTGCACACATAATTATATGCGCTCTCGCCGGGAATGCCGGGAGTGTAGCGGATGTCGGGCACGAATATCACATATCCCCGGCTCGCGTAGAACATATAGTTGATCCAGCTCCACGAGGGCTCCATGGCGTAGTGGCGGTAGAGGTTCTCGGTCTGTGTCTCGTAGAAGACGGCCAGCATGGGATATTCCCTGTCGGGGGAGAAATCCTCCGGCTTGTAGATCACGCCCTCGGCGAGCGAGCCGTCGTAGGCATACCAGCTCACGAGCTCCGCCGTGCCCCAGTTGTATTCAGCCTGCTGCGGATTGGTGTCGGTGAGGCGGGAGGCCTTGCGGAAGTCGTAGCCGCGGGAGACGTAGATGTTGGGCTGCATCTCGAAGCTCGCCTTCTGCCAGGTGAAGACGGGAGCCTTGCGGGCCTTCAGCAGCTGGGTGAACGAATAGCCGCCCAACTCCCTCATCACGGGAGTCGCGGGTTTCCCCTTGTAAGCGAGCGTGGCGAGGCCGTTCTCCTTCGTCTTGTAGTCGAACACCGTCAGCAGCCAATCGGAGGCGGCGGGAAGCCATGCCTCCTCGGGGTCGGTCTGGCGGTAACGCAGCCGCCGGTTGTTGTCGCGGCCGTAACCTGCCGTGACACACTGCGGGGCGCGTTTGCCTGTCGGATCCACGCTCCAGATGTCGAAACGGTCGTAGATGAAGAGCTCACCGTCGCCCTCGCTCCATCCGGCCACTCCGTAGTAAGGCTTCGGCATCGGGTGGTCGTCGCTCTCGTCCCATACCGGATAGGGGATGGCGTCGCTGACGTTTGCGGTCGTTCCGGTGGCGATGTCGTAGCAATGGAAAGCGCGGTCGGCATACCATAGCACGTATCTGCCTGCCGGCGAGATGAAATAGTTCTCGAGCATCGAGGTGGCTACGGCGCGTGTCTCGCCGGTGGCCACATTCTTCACCGAGAGGTCGACGGGCGCTATGTAGTTCCACTGCTGCTCCACGATATATGGCTCCGGATCGGCCACGAGGGTCCAGTCGGCGTCCCAGCGCGAGGCCGGCGAGGATACGTAGGCGAGCGGATTGTCGGTGACGAGCACGCCGGTGCCGGTCGCGAGGTCGGTCACCACCGGCATGGTGTGCTTGCGCAGCTGCTCGATGTTGGTCTTCTCCTGAGGCGGCGTGTAAGGCGCGTCCCAGCGCCAGATGTCGAGGGTCGCCTTCTCGAAGTCGACAAGCGTGGTGTCGTCGGGGGCTATGGCCGGAGCGACGCCCGTGACGAGGCGGCGACCGTCGTGGGAGAAGCGGGGCACGGTGTACTGGTTGGCGAAGAGGCCTTCGCCCGCCGCCTTCGAGATGTCGACGGTGCGCGGCGTGTGTTCGGGCTCAGTGAGGTCGGCGAGCATGACGTCGCAGCGCAGCGTGCCGCTCTTGGCGGTGTCGGTCGATGTGGTGTAGGCCATGGCGAGTCCGTCGCGGCTGAAGACCGGGGCTCCATAGTAGGGGTTGTCGCGGTCGAGGATCACGAGCGACGTGTCGGGGAGCAGTATCAGCCCCACGGCGTCGGTGGCGAGCGTGTCGCCCTCGGCCTTCCGGATCGAGACACCTACTTTGGTGCCGTCGTCGCTCACGGCATAGTCCTTCACCCAGTTGACCACCTTATGGGCGTCGCCGTCGAGGTCCTTGACCACGAGCGGCCTGCCGGCCTCCTTGTCGGCCAACGCCTTAGGAGTGATGAGCGTGGTGTCGCAGCTCTGCCAGGCTATCCAGTGGCCACCCTCCTTGCCGAGGCGGTAGGAGATCACGTCGCCCACCTTCTGCACGGAGCCCTTCCGGAGGTCGACGATGGCCAGCGAGTCCTGCGGCAGACCGAAGTCCTTCTTTCCCTTGATGCGGGCCTCGCGGTATGCCTGATGCACCGGTTTCACCAACGCCGCGGCATATCGGCCGTCGGCCGTGAACGCTGCCTTATATCCGCGTGGTATCAATATCCTCTGACGCGTCGCGGTGTTGTAGAGGGTAAGCGTGCCGTCGCCCTCCTGCGGATTAACGGCGAAGGCCGCCCACTGCCCGTCGGCACTGAGGGCGTAGTTGGCCACCGACTCCCAGCTGTCGAAGCTGTCGTGGTCGAGGGGCTTCTTCGCAGTGGTGCTCCCGATGGCGAGAAGGGCGGCGAGCACCGCCGGTATCGTCTTTCCCATGGCCTTACTCTACATTATGGAGGTCGTGGCCCATGCGCACCTTCTTGGTGTGCATGTAAAACCGGTTGTATTCATTCGGCTCTATCTCTATGGGCACATTCTCCGTCACCTCCACGCCGAAGCCCTCGAGGCCGATGCGCTTCGTGGGGTTGTTGGTGAGCAGGCGCATCTTGTGGATGCCGAGGGCGTGGATGATGTTGGCGCCCACGCCGTAGTCGCGCTCGTCGGCGCGGTGGCCGAGGTGGAGGTTGGCGTCTACGGTGTCGAGGCCGTTCTCCTGGAGCTTGTAGGCGCGTATCTTGTCCATGAGGCCTATGCCGCGTCCCTCCTGGTTGAGGTAGATGAGCGCTCCGCGCCCCTCCTTCTCGATCATGCGGAGTGCCTCGTGGAGCTGCTCGCCGCATTCGCAGCGCATGGAGCCGAAGATGTCGCCCGTCATGCAGGAGGAGTGTACCCTCACGAGCACCGGCTCGGGGGTGGTGATGTCGCCCTTGATTATGGCGATGTGCTCCAGGTCGTTGTCTTTCTGGCGGAAAGGAATCAGGCGGAAGTGGCCGTAGACGGTGGGCATGTCCACCTCCTCACCCATCTCGACGATGGAGTCGTTCTGCATGCGGTATTCGATGAGGTCGCGGATGCTGACGAGCTTCAGGCCCCACTCGTCGGCCCTGTGGCGGAGCTCGGGGAGGCGGGCCATCGAGCCGTCGTCGCTCATGATCTCCATGAGGGCGGCCGCGGGCTGGAGCCCGGCGAGGCGGGCGAGGTCGACGGCGGCCTCGGTGTGGCCGCTGCGCTGGATCACGCCGCGGTCCTGGGCATAGAGGGGATTGATATGGCCGGGGCGTCCGAAGGTCTCGGGCGTCGACATCGGGTCGGCGAGGGCACGGATGGTGGCGGCGCGGTCCTGGATGGAGACGCCCGTGGAGCATCCCTCGAGCTTGTCGACGGTGACGGTGAAGGGCGTGCCGAGCATCGAGGTGTTGTCTTCCACCTGACGGTCGAGCCTGAGCTCGCGGCATCTGGCCTGGGTGATGGGGGCGCAGAGCACGCCGCGGGCGTTCTTAAGCATGAAATTTACGTCGTCGGGCGTGATCTTCTCGGCCGCGATGATGAGGTCGCCCTCGTTCTCACGGTCTTCGTCGTCGACCACAATCACGAATTTTCCCTGACGGAAGTCTTCGATCGCTTCCTCGATGCTGTCGAGTCTGATGTTCTTGTCCATTTTTATGGTATCGGTTTAAGTAGTTTTATTCCTGTGTCGTCTCCAGCGCCGGGGCGTCGTCTTCCGTTTCCGGCATGCGGAAGAGGGAGAAGTTGACGCTGCCGTAGGCGCGGTGCTGGAAGAAATGGGGGAGGGAGGAGAAGTCATACTTCGCGGAGTGCTCCATGATGAAGAGGGAGCCGGGACCGAAGGCCTCCGAGCCCATCACCAGCTCCGGAATCTCGCCGAAGCGTGGATGGTCGTAAGGCGGGTCGGCGAAAATCAGGTCGTAGCGTGTGGAGCATGTGGCGAGGAACTTGAAGACATCCCCCTTGACGACCTTCAGCCTTTGGTCGGCGAGGCGCGACTTCACGCTGTTGATGAAGGAGGCCTGCACCGAGGCCTGCTCCACGGCCGTCACCGCGGCGCACCCCCGAGAAAGGAACTCGAAGCTGATGGCTCCCGTGCCCGCGAAGAGGTCGAGGGCCGTCCTGTCGTCGAGATCCTCGAGATTCTCTATCACGTTGAAGATGTTCTCGCGCGCGAAATCGGTAGTGGGCCGCGCCGTGATGTTTTTCGGCACGTCAAACCTACGGCGTCCGTACTTGCCTCTTATGATTCTCATAGCTTGCTGAATGTTTTGAATATCTGTAGATCGCCCTTCGCCGCGCATAGCGCCACGGAGAGGGGCATGGAGCTGCTGTCGTGGATCGCGACGGCAGGCGGCGAGGGGAGGGCGGAGAGGATATCGGCCACAGCCTGAGCCGCCCCGGGGTCGCCGGCAAGGAGGATGTCGGCGCCGGAGGCATCGACGGCGAGCACGTCGAGGAGCTGGAAGAGATGATACACGATGTCGGCGGGGGCGCCCCAGTCGTGGGATACTCCGGCCTTGAAGCCGCCCCTGTCGGCTATCACAATGTCGGCCTTACCCTGGCGTATGTCGATGATGACCCTGGCGCGGTCGGAGGGCGTGCAGGCGGCAGGGGCGGGCAGCCGGACCCGGCTCCGCGTGTG
>USHH01000124.1 GCA_900554345.1 uncultured Bacteroidales bacterium
TGCGTCATGGCTTTATGTGAAGCGTGCCGTGTCAATCGGACAGATGACAGACCTCTCCAAGAACGCCCGCGCCCAAATGGAGGCCGAGGGCTACTACGTGGGTCGTGAAGCTCCGAAACTCGAAGCCCGAAGCACCGACGGCACTGTGAAATACCTCTTTGATGTCGGCTGCGGCAATTCCATAGAGTCGGTATATATTCCCGACAAGGACCGCGCCACCCTCTGTGTGTCCTCGCAGGCCGGGTGCAAGATGAACTGCTACTTCTGCGCCACCGGGCGCCACGGCTTCAAGGCCGACCTCTCGCCGGCGCAGATCATCAACCAGATTCTCTCCGTCCCGCCGGCTCCTGCTCCGGGTGCCCGCAAGGAGACGGAGCTCACTAATGTCGTCTTCATGGGAATGGGGGAGCCCCTCGACAACCTGAAGGCAGTCCTCCCCGTGATCGAGATTCTCACGGCTCCCTGGGGACTCGCCTGGAGCCCGAAGCGGATCACCGTCTCCACTGTCGGCAAGCTCCCCGAGCTCAAGGAGCTCCTCGACCGCACACAGGTGCACGTCGCCGTCAGTGTCCACACTCCCGATCCCGCGGAGCGCGAGGCGATGATGCCCGCGCAGAAGGCGTTCCCCATCGCGAATGTCATGAAAGTGCTCGAAGGCTACGATTTCACCCATCAGCGACGCCTCTCGCTCGAATATATAATGTGGCGCGGCGTCAACGACGACATCGCCCATGCCGACCAGCTCATCCGCCTCATTGGCCGAAATGACGTCAGGGTCAACCTCATAAGGTTTCACTCAATACCAGGCGTAGAGCTCCACACAGCAAGCGACGAGCGCATGGTGATGTTTCGCAATTATCTGAACTCCAAAGGCGTCAAGGCCACGATACGCACTTCGCGCGGAGAGGATATCATGGCGGCGTGTGGCATGCTTGCAGGAAAAAACGCTCCCGCAAAGTGACTCTCGCCCCTGTTTGGATTTTTTTTAGTAATTTTGAAGTCTCTTTCTATTTGATTGAATCATCCTTATGGCTAAAAAGATAAAGGTGGGTATTACCCACGGTGATTTCAACGGCGTCGGATATGAGGTCATACTAAAGGCTCTGGCCGACGAGGCGATGACCGAGCTGTGCACTCCCGTGATCTACGGCAGCCCGCGCGCCGCTTCCGAATGGACTTCCTCCCTCTCGCTCGAGGGTCCGAGGCTCAACAAGGCGCTCTCCGCCGCGGAGGCTCCCGACGGGCGCGTCAGCATCATCGATGTCTGTGGCGAGATCGGTCATATCGCTCCCGGAGTCGCCACTCCCGAATCGGGCGCGGCCGCCGTCAAGGCCCTCGATGCCGCCATCGACGCCCTGAAGACGGGGGATATCGACGTGCTCGTCACGGCGCCCATATGCAAGGAGAACGTGCAGTCCGACTCTTTCCGTTTCCCCGGTCATACGGAGTATCTTCAGGCAGCCTCAGGCGACGGTGCCTCGGCCATGATGATACTCTTCGACGATATCCTCCGCGTGGCCCTGGTCACGACCCATCTCCCCATAGCGAAGGTGGCCGCTGCCGTCTCGCGTCAGAATGTGGCCGACACGGTGAAGCGTCTCGACGCCACGCTGCGCCGCGATTTCGGCATCGAGCGCCCCAGGATCGCCGTGCTGGCCCTCAATCCCCATGCCGGCGACAACGGCCTGCTCGGCGACGAGGAGAAGGAGCGCATAACGCCCGCCATCGAGGATGCCTCGGAGGCCGGGGTGCTTGCTTTCGGCCCGTTCCCGGCCGACGGCTTCTTCGGCTCCGGGTCGTTCAGGGCCTACGATGCGGTAGTGGCCATGTATCACGACCAGGGTCTCGCCCCCTTCAAGGCTCTGGCCGGAGCCTCCGGCGTCAATTTCACGGCCGGACTCCCGTTTGTAAGGACCTCTCCCGACCATGGCACGGCATTCAATATAGCCGGAAAAGGCGTCGCTGACGAGTCTTCGATGCGTCAGGCCATATACGCCGCCATCGACATCTTCAGGCGCCGGGCGGTCTTCGACCGCGCCTCCGCCAATCCGCTGCGGCGTCATTTCGTGGAGCGCGGAGCCGACAAGACCGTCGACCTATCGGCCGACGAGCCTGTCGACAGATAGCCTCATCCATTCCTGGCCTATGGCCTGTTTCCCGATAGTCAACAATCATCAATACATCTGAATATGAATTTCGGTATCATAGCGGCCGGCGAGGGTTCGCGCCTCGTGCAGGAGGGAGTGGCCCTTCCCAAGCCCCTCGTTGAGCTCTGCGGCTCTCCGATGATCGGACGCCTTATCGATATTTTCCTCTCCAACGGCGCCGGCGAGATCGACGTCATCGTCAACGGGCACATGACGGAGGTGGCACGCTTTCTCGAGCTCGCGAGGCCCGAGGTCATGGCCCGCGGCTGCTTCCTCAATGTGGTGGTGAAGTCCACCCCCTCCTCCATGCACAGCTTCTTCGAGCTCTCGCGTCTGCTCAGGGGCAAAGGCCGCTTTGTCGTCACCACGGTCGACACCGTGTTCCGTCCCGACGACTTCGCCGGCTATGTCGATGCCTTCCGCGACGCTCCCGACTCGGTCGACGGAATGATGGCCGTCACGTCATATATCGACGATGAGAAGCCGCTCTATGTGGCCACCGCCTCCGATATGCGCGTCACGGCTTTCTCCGACACTCCGGTGGCTGACGCCCGCTTTATCAGCGGAGGCATCTACGGCCTCTCCGACAAGGCCCTCGACGTGCTCGGCATCTGCATGGAGAAAGGCGTGTCGAGGATGCGCAACTATCAGCGCGCCCTCCTCGAAAACGGCCTTTCACTCCGCGCCTACGACATGAACAAGATAATAGATGTAGACCATGCCGCCGACATCGCCACGGCCGAGGCCTTCCTCGGTTGCCCGCGGCGCCCGTAAGGCAGCTAATCCACTCAATACCTGATGGCAGACATAAAGATAGCCGGGGTGATGAGGGCCGGCGCCTTCTCCCCCAATCATATAGGCAACGACGCGGCGATCTTCAACGCCGCCGCCGAGCAGCTCCGCAAACGTGGCTGCGAGGTGAATATCTACAGCGAGGAGTCGTTCAGGCAGGGGCCTGTCGACGAGCCGATCATCCTAAACATGTGTCGCGAGCAGGCGTCGATCGCCCTGCTGCAGCAGATGGAGGAGAACGGACGCCTCTGCATCAATTCCGGTTTCGGCATAGAGAACTGCACCCGCGAGAGGATGACCCGCATCCTGCTCGGGAATGGCGTTCCTTATCCCGAGAGCCTCATAGTCAACACCAATGAGAACGTGATCTCCGACCTCGAGAAGGCCGGCTTCACCTCCTGCTGGATCAAGCGCGGCGACTTCCATGCCATGCATAAGGAAGACGTCTCCTATTGCCGCCATCCCGAGGAGGCCCAGGAGGTGCTTCACGAGTATTTCTACCGCGGCATCAAGCGTGCCGTCATCAACCGACACCTCGTGGGCGACCTGGTTAAGTTCTACGGCGTGGCCGGCCAGCCTTTCTTCTACTGGTTCTATCCTTACGACGAGGGCCACAGCAAGTATGGCCATGAGGCCGTCAACGGCAAGAGCCAGGGCATACCCTTCGACGAGGCGCATCTCCGCAGGATATGCGCCGACGCCGCCTGCATCCTGGGAGTCTCCGTCTACGGCGGCGATTGCATAGTGGACCTTGACGGCTCCATCCGCATCATCGACTTCAACGACTGGCCCAGCTTCGCTCCCTGCCGTGCGGCCGCCGCCCCCTATATCGCCAAGTGCGTGCTACAGAGTGTGAAATTATGGAAGAAAGGAGAGCTGCAATGACAGATGCCAAGAAGAAGCCGGGTTTCAAGGACTCTCTGAAGTCGATGGACACGGAAGAGACCTTCGACCTTATTTTCTACCGTCCCATAGGCTATGGCTGGGCCCTCCTCGCCCGCTGGCTCGGCGTTACCCCCAATGCCATCACCATAGCCTCGATATTTCTCGGCATCGCTGCCGGAGCCGCTTTCTATTTCGACAATATCTGGATCAACATCCTCGGAGTCGTGCTCCTCATCTGGGCCGACTCCTTCGACAGCGCCGACGGCCAGCTCGCCAGGATGACCGGTCAGTACTCACGCATAGGCCGTATCCTCGACGGACTCAGCGGCGACCTTTGGTTTGCCGCCATCTATATCGCCATCTGTCTGCGTGAGAATGTCACCTCTCCGTTTTTCTCCTCCCACCACTGGGTCATCTGGGTGATGGCGGTGGTCACCGGGTCCTGCCACGCCATACAGGCCGCCATGGCCGACTACTACCGCCAGTTTCACCTCTATTTCCTTAAGGGAGAGCAGGGGAGTGAGCTTGACTCCGCGGCCGACCTCTGGCGACGCTTCCATGCCCTCTCCTGGCGCCACGACTTCTGGCAGAAGATCACCCTCGCCTTCTACACCAACTACACTGTAGGCCAGGAGAAGCGCACTCCATGGATGCAGCGACTGCGCCGCTGCCTGAAGCAGAAGTTCGGCGACACGGTGCCCGACTCTTTCCGGGCCACTTTCCGAGTCGCCAGCAAGCCTCTCATGAAATACACCAATATCCTTTCGTTCAATACCCGCACGTTCGCCCTCTTCGCCGCCATCCTCATCTTCCGAATGCCCTGGCTCTATTTCGCTTTCGAACTCACGGTGCTCAACGTCATCCTCATATATATGATGTGGCGCCACGAGCGGATGTGCCGTAATTTTGTTAAAGATCTTCAGTCATGATCAAAGGTATAATCTTAGACTATGGAGGTACCCTCGACACCGGGGGCGACCATTGGAGCTACGTCATCTACGATGCCTGGCAGAAGGCAGGTGTCGCCGCCGACGAGGCCGAGTTTCGCGTCTGCTACGTCTGGGCCGAGCGCGAGCTGGCCCGCACCCGCCACATCCTGCCCCATCACGATTTCCACGACCTCCTTCTCATCAAGATGCGTCTCGAGCTCCAGAAGCTCGCTTCCGACGGCAATTTCGACCCAGCAGGCATCGACGCCACAGCGGCCCGTGTGGCCGGCCTCTGCTATGAGGCCGCCAAAGCCAGCATCGAGAAGGCCCGTCCCACTCTCGAGGCTCTCTCCGCCCGCTTCCCCGTCGTGCTCGTCAGCAATTTCTACGGCAATGTAGAGACGGTGCTCGCCGATTTCGGCATCGACCGTTATTTCAGGAAGGTGATAGAGAGTGCGGTGGTCGGGGTGCGCAAGCCTGACCCGCGGATCTTCTCCCTCGGCGTCGAGGCCCTCGGTCTCAAGCCGGAGGAGGTGATGGTGATCGGCGACAGCTACCGCAAGGACATAGAGCCCGCGCTCAAGTCCGGCTGCCACGCCATCTGGATCAAGGGACGCACCTGGAGCCAGGAGGAGAGCGACACCTATTATCCGGCCACTATCGCCAGCCTCGGCGAGGCCCTCGCGCTCATCGACGCCATCTGACAGCAGCGATGCGATATGCCCGTCTGAAGCTAATTTACAGCGCTGGAACGTTCGTGCCTCGTTAAGATTTGTTAACTTGAATCGGTATAAATTAACTAATATTATATAAAAATCGGTCTGTTTATGAAATTTTAGGAAAATTTAGCAATTCGGGTCTTTAATTTTCCTCGCTTTTCCTTTGCAGTCTCCGATTTTGGTAATAATTTTACGCCCTGAAACGCCTGACGGGTGCTTTCCGAAAGGTCGGCACCCTTTTCAGGCCACTGTTTCCCTCCCGCCTCGACTTAATTTTAAAAACAATATAACAACACATAATTACTACTATCAACTATGGCAACAAAAGCACAGGAGCCCAAAGGTAAGCTGGGCGTCATGGTAGTGGGTCTCGGAGCTGTAGCTTCCACTTTCATGACTGGCGTCCTCATGGCCCGCAAGGGTCTCGCCAAGCCCATCGGCTCTATGACTCAGTATGACAAAATCCGCGTAGGTAGCGGCGAAAACAAGAAATATCTCCATTATAAAGACATAATCCCTCTGGCCGACCTCAACGACATAGAGTTCGCTGCCTGGGACGTCTATCCCGCCAACGCTTACGAGTCGGCCATAAACGCCGAGGTCCTCAAGGAGAAAGACATCAATCCCGTGAAGGACGAGCTCGAGAAGATCAAGCCCATGAAGGCCGCTTTCGACCATAACTACGCCAAGCGTCTCGACGGCGACAACGTGAAGACCGTCAAAGACCGTTGGGACATGATGGAGCAGATCCGCGAAGACATCCGCAATTTCAAGAAGGAGTCGGGCGTCGACCGCGTTGTCGTGCTCTGGGCTGCCTCAACTGAGATCTACGTCCCCGTCGACGAGGAGATCCACGGCTCGCTCGCTGCTCTCGAGAAGGCTATGAAGGCCGACGACCGCGAGCATATCTCTCCCTCGATGTGCTACGCCTACGCCGCACTTTCCGAGGGATGCCCCTTCATCATGGGCGCCCCCAACACAACTGTCGACATCCCCGCCATGTGGGAGCTCGCCGAGAAGACCGGCATGCCTATCGCGGGCAAGGACTTCAAGACCGGCCAGACTCTCGTGAAGTCAGGATTCGCACCCATAATCGGCACCCGCTGCCTCGGCCTCCACGGATGGTTCTCCACAAACATCCTCGGAAACCGCGACGGCCTCGTGCTCGATGAGCCCGCCAACTTCCGCACCAAGGAGGTCAGCAAGCTCTCCACCCTCGAGTCGATTCTCGTGCCCGAGAACCAGCCCGACCTCTATGGCCACGGCAACGACGAAGACACCCAGTACTACCACAAGGTGCGCATCAACTACTATCCTCCCCGCAACGACAACAAGGAGGGATGGGACAACATCGACATCTTCGGCTGGATGGGCTATCCGATGCAGATCAAGATTAACTTCCTCTGCCGCG
>USHH01000125.1 GCA_900554345.1 uncultured Bacteroidales bacterium
TCCCACCATGTACCTGATGCTTCCCGCCACTGTGGGCGACATCAACGTCCGGGGACTCGACCTGGTGTTGAAACAGAACAAATTCATACGCAAGATCACCAGGATGATGATGATCCCTACCGGCGATCCCCTCCATATAGCGAACATGAACATCAACGCCCGCATGTTCGACAATCTGCTGGCGCTATATCCCTTTAAGATAAGTTTCGACAAATACGACCTGACAATAGGCGGCCTCAACAACTTCGACGGCAGGCTGTATTACCACATCGGCATCGACAAATGGCCGCTGCGCGTTCCCTTCGGACTGAACGTCAAGGGAACCTACAGGCATCCGGAAGTGCGTTTCGGCGGTGCGAAATGGAAGGACAGGAACGCCACGGAAATAGTGAATGACATAGACAACGACATCCGGATCAACGTGATCCAGATGATGAAGAAATACGGACTGCTGATGATCCACAAGGCCGCTCAGGCCAACACCACCTCCGACTATATCTTCACTTCCGGAGCCAAAACCGCCCCGTAGAGCTTATAGGCCCCATAAGCCCCATAGTGCCTACGGATCTAAAAAAATTTTGCCAATTGGCGGATTTTTTGTAACTTTGCAGACGCAAAGAAAAATCGGGGTGTAGCACAGTTGGTTAGCGCGCTACGTTCGGGACGTAGAGGTCGGGCGTTCGAGTCGCCTCACCCCGACAAATGCCTGCAGGCTTTCGCTCGCAGGCATTTGTTTTTATATTCTGACCTTGTTTTCTCATTTTCAGGCCGGCGTCCCGGTCGGCAATCAACAACATAATCTCTTTTCATCATGAAACATTATCTACTGTCTCTGGCTATAGTCGGCTCATCGCTTTTCGCGGCTGCCGACGTAACGCCCAATCCGCTCCCCGAAGGGGTCGAGGTCAGTCCCGCTCAGGGCATCGTCGACACCTCCAACAATGCCGACGTGCAGGGAGTATCTCAGATTTCCGTCACTTTCGCCAGCACTCCGCAGGCCAACCCAGAGGCTGAAGGCTTCTGCTGCATCTATGTCGACGGCTCCGAGACTCCCGCCGAGGAGCTCCCCGCCAACACCGCATACGTCGACGCCATGGGCTATCCCACCGGTGCAATCCAGTTCAAGCACATCTACCGCGACGCCGGCATCTACCGCATCACCATCCCCGAAGGCACATGGCTCATCGGCGAAGACATGACTCCCTCGCCGGCCCTCGACCTCAACTATGAGATTCTGCGCCCCATTTCATCTTATCCGGCTCCCGGTGTGGTGAGCGAGATAAGCCAGATCGTGCTCACCGTCGCCTATGCTGCCGACATCAAGTCGATCGACCCCTCTCTCATCTCTTTCGGCAGCCTCATCGACGATTTCCCCCTGACGGCCACTGTCGAGACTGATAATGTCACCGGACTCAACAATGTCATCGTGCTCAATGTGTCCGACGGAAATGGCAACCCCATCACCGCCAACGGCAACTACAACCTCCTCATCTCTCCCGGAGCCATATCCTACATCGCCCCCGACCAGCTCACAGGCGAGCTCCGTCAGAATTTCGAGGCCCTTTACGCGTATGTAGTCACCGATATGCCGGCTCCGGCCATCAATCCCGCAGAGGGCACCATCGAGGCTTTCGGCGACATCGACATCACCCTCCCCGACGGATATGAGATCATGATGCCCGACACCATGTCGGCAAGCTATGTATATGCCGTGGGTGAGGACAACAACCTTCTCAGCGACCCGCTGGTGCGCTATCAGGTGCAGTTCGAGACCGATGGCCAGACCGTACACCTCAAGCCCCTCAATGTCGACGGCACCGAGCTGGAGGGCGGATCCATGGCTCTCGCTCCCGGCCGCTATGCCCTCCAGACCAACGGACTGACCTTCGGCACATGGGAAGACGTCACCGGTCAGCTTCCCCCGTTCGTGTATTACTACCGCATCGACGGCTCCGTGCAGGGCGACGCGTTCCTCTCCGGGATCATCACTCTGCCCGACGGCTCGCCCGCTGCCGGCGCATCCGTCACTATCTCCAACTCCGCTGATTATTATGGCTTCGCAATGGCCGACGACAGCGGCTACTATGAGGTGACCGACGCTCCCGCCGTTCCCACCGAGACCTATCATATCGACTCCTTCTCCGCCGATTTCATCTATTATTATTCGACTGAAGTGGAGCTCGGCGCAAGCGACAACAAGCTCGACATCCAGCTTGCCCTTCCGGCTCCTGTCCTTGACATCACAGTCATCGACGAGAAGCAGGAAATACTCCCGGGCGTGACCGTGACATGCAACAATGCCGAGGGTACATGGACCACCAATGAAGACGGCATGGCATTCATCGAGCTCACCGAGGAGGCTATCCCCGGTCTTGAGGTCACTCTCGCCAAGGAAGGCTATGTCACGCAGACCTATCCCATCGAATGGGGCAGCGACACATCGTTCTCAGTCACCCTCGCGATGTCGCCCGAAAGCGGCGTGGAGAGCATCGACACTGACTCGGTGGAGGTCCGCTATTTCAACCTCCAGGGCGTCGAGATACAGAATCCCGCCAGAGGCGAGATCGTGATTCGCGTTGCCGGTGGCAAGACAAGCAGAATAGTCGCCAGGTGACGATGTCTTCAAGATAACACGTTTTTAAGCGCCTGATATTTGCGTCTTCCGGTTTTTTTCGCTACTTTTGCAGCGGAATCCGGAAGACGCTTCGTCTTCAGGCCTATGGTGGACAAATTTGGCTGCTTGCAACCACTCTAAAAAATGCTAAAACTGCATCCGGCGTCTATGCCCCGCCCGGGGTCGGCGGCGCCAGCGTTGAGGCAGGTCCACTATGGATTTGTCTTTTTTTTGTGCCCGGCCCGCACTCTCTTTTTTTGTAAATCTTTTTTATTCTGATATTGAAATGAGTTATCTGTTTACATCCGAGTCAGTTTCCGAAGGCCATCCCGACAAGGTGGCCGACCAGATCAGCGATGCCATCCTCGACGAGTTTCTCGCCCAGGATCCTCAGAGCCATGTGGCGGTGGAGACCCTCTGCACCACAGGCCAGGTCGTTGTGGCCGGCGAGGTGAAGAGCCATGCTTACGTCGACATTCCAAAGGTGGTGCGCACCGTGATCAAGAACATCGGCTATAACCGTGGCGCATACCGTTTCGACGGCGACTCCTGCGGACTGCTCACCGCCATCCACGAGCAGAGCGGCGACATCGACCGTGGCGTGAGCCGCGAAGATGCCGAGCAGGGGGCCGGCGACCAGGGCATGATGTTCGGCTACGCCGTCGACGAGACCGATTCGTATATGCCACTCACTCTCGAGCTTGCCCACCGCATCCTTCTCGAGCTCGCCGACATCCGCCGCGAGGGGAAGGAGATGACCTACTACCGCAAGGGTAAGCTCGTCACCTATCTCCGCCCCGACGCCAAGAGCCAGGTCACGGTGGAATACGCCGACGACGGCACTCCTCTCAGAATCGACACCATAGTCGTCTCCACGCAACACGATGAGTTCATCGCGCCGCTGGCCGACACTCCGGAGGCCCGCAAGGCAGCCGACGAGGAGATGCTCGCACGCATCCGCAAAGACGTGAAGGAGATATTGATTCCCCGCGTCGTGGCCGTTCTTCCCGAGAAGGTGCAGAAGCTTTTCGACGGCGACAGCTACCGGCTTTACGTCAACCCCACCGGCAAGTTCGTGCTCGGCGGCCCGCATGCCGACACAGGCCTTACCGGCCGCAAGATCATCGTCGACACCTACGGCGGGCGCGGCGCCCACGGCGGTGGCGCCTTTTCCGGCAAGGATCCCTCCAAGGTCGACCGTTCGGCTGCCTATGCATGCCGTCATATAGCCAAGAATATGGTGGCCGCCGGCGTTGCCCGCGAGATGCTCGTGCAGGTGAGCTACGCCATCGGCGTGGCAGAGCCCGTCAATGTCTTCGTCAACACCTACGGCACGGCACGTCAGGGTCTCACCGACGCCGTGATCGCAGAGAAGGTGAAGGAGCTTTTCGACCTCAGGCCCGCGGCCATAGAGAAGCGTCTCGGCCTGCGCAACCCCATCTACAGAGAGACCGCCGCCTACGGCCACATGGGCCGCACGCCCATGGCCGTCGATAAGGAGCTTTACTCCATCCCCGGCTCCGGCGCCAGCCGCCATGTGGAGCTTTTCACGTGGGAGCGTCTCGATATGGTCGACACCATCCGCAAGGCCTTCGATATCGGCCGTTGACCCTCCGGAGGCGCCGCTCAGAGACCGTTTATGGTGAAAAATGCATAATATTAACCTCCCTTGTTGGCGTTTTAGCCTAAAATTGTTATCTTTGCGCACTCTTTCCGGCGCATCATGCGGTGATTTCCCGACAGGGAGACCACGCGATGCGGTTTTTTTCTGTAGAATTAACCAAAACAGCTATAACAAGAATGGCAACTTTAGAGAAAATCAGAAGCAAGTCGGTGTTCCTCATCGTCATCATCGGTGTGGCCCTGCTTGCCTTCATCGTTGGCGACGCCCTCACCAACAGCCGTAACCTTTTCGGCGACCACACCGTAGTGGCCAAGGTCGGCAAGGAGAAAATCGATTACCCCGAATATCAGCGTAAGCGTGAGGAAGTCAACAACCGCCTCGAGCAGGCCCGCCGTCAGAATCCCCAGCAGTACGCCAATTTCGACACCCAGCTCCTCTCCCAGATCGCGCTTGAGGAGCTCGTGAGCGAGAAGCTGCTCGACGCCGGCGTCGAGCGCGCAGGCATCCGCACGAGCCCCTCGCAGCTCCGCTACTACGTGATCGACAATCCCGTCAATCCCACCCTCAACACCCTGATGCAGCAGCTCAACGCGTCCGGACTCAACGTCTCCACGCCGCAGCAGGCCTACGAGGTGGTCTTCAATCCCACACGCCACGGTGTCACCGAGGCCCAGATGGCTCCATTCCAGAGGGCCTGGATCGCTATGGAGGAGGAGACAAAGAAGCTCGTGGCAAGGCAGACCTACCAGAAGCTGCTCTACAACTCGGTGAAAGCCAACGACCTCGACAAGCGTGCCATCTACAACGACTACGTCAATACAATGAACGTCGATGTGGCCTACAAGCCCTTCGGCCAGATTTCCGAGTCGAAATATCCCGTGTCGGAGCAGGAGCTCAACGCCGCCTATGCCGAGTGCAAGGGTCAGTTCAAGGTGCTTGAGCCCACCAAAGACGTCAGCTTCATCTCCGTGAGGGTCACTCCTTCCGAGACCGACCGCGCCGCCGCCAAGGCTCTCGCCGACCAGACAGTGAAGACACTCGCCGACAGCGCCTCCCCGCTCAGCCGCCAGGCCCGCCGCGAGGGTGTCTCGCTCGACCACCGCGAGGTGCTTGCCTCAACCCTCCCCGCCGGCGAGCTCAAGAACTATCTGGCTTCCGCTCCCGCCGACTCAGTGAAGCTCATCCGCAACGACCTCCGCGGCTTCCAGGCCGTCAGGATGGGTCGCCGCTTCCAGACGCGCGACTCCATCCAGCTCAATCTCGTGCAGGTGGTGGGCGCCACTCTCCCCGCTAAGGTGCTTGCGACCCTCAATTCCGGTTCCCTTTCCGTCGACTCCATCAATACGAAGTTCTCGCCCGACAGCGTCTTCGCCCAGAAGGAGCAGTGGATCGTCCTCTTCAACAAGGATGGCCGCACAGGCGCCATCGAGGAGTCGCAGCTCGACACCCTCGTCAATGCCAACGGCCGCTTCGTGGAGATCATGAGCAACCAGCAGGGCGCCGTCCTCGCACAGGTTTCCCGTCTCGGAGCCATGAAGGAGGCTTATGAGTTTGACGAGGTCAACTACAGTCTCGTGCCCAGCACCAAGACCGTCAACGAGGCCCGCGCCCAGCTTGAGAAGTTCCTCGCCGACAACAACACGGCCAAGGCCTTCAACGCCAATGCCGCCAAGGCAGGCTACTCCATCGAGGACCTCAGCATCAGCAGCTCCGCTCCCGCGGTGCCCCGCGCCGCCGGAATGCAGGTCTACTATCCCGAGTCGCGTCAGGTGGTGCGCTGGGTGATGGTCGACGCCGAGCCTGGTCAGGTAAGCCATATCTATGAATCGAAAGACGCCAGCCAGCCTATGCTCTACGCTGTGGCGGTCAATTCCGAATACGATGACTTCATGCCTGTCTCCAACAAGAACGTCAAGACCTATCTCACCAGCAAGGTCAGAAACTCCAAGGCCGGCGACGACATGATCAAGCAGTATAAGGGCAAGACCCAGTCGGTCGGCAATGTGGCCGCCGCAATGGGCGTCGAGCCCCGCAACAACGACAAGTTCCGCTTCGGCCGTGGCGCCAGTGTGCGCGACGCCAAGGTCATCGGTATGATTTCAGGCTCCAGGCCCTCCAAGACGGTGCGTCTCGTAAAGGGCGACGACGGTGTGTATGCATTCGTGGTCAACGCCGTTGCCAAGGAGTCGTTCCCCTATACCGACCGTCAGTATGAGCAGCAGTATTTCCAGCTCGTCAACCCAGACCTCAACGGCATGGTGAGAGGAGCCGACAGAATCGACAACCGCATCTATAAGTTCGAGGCCGGCGACTGATGCCGCTGCCTCGCGACTTACGCTGAATATAAGCCGGGGGCTGCCGCCGTTTTCTGGCGACGGCCCTCTTTTCAATCTCTTTTTTTTCGCTCAACACGACTTCCCGCAATGAAAAATACCCTAAGCTCCACACAGCTTCCCCCTCTCATCGGCATGACCCTGACGCAGCTCCAGGGCGTCGCCCGCGCCGGCGGCATGCCCGCTTTCGTAGGCCGTCAGATTGCCGACTGGCTCTACTCGAAGAAGGTGACGTCTTTCGACGAGATGATCAACATCTCGAAGACCAACCGCCAGTGGCTCCC
>USHH01000126.1 GCA_900554345.1 uncultured Bacteroidales bacterium
CCGTGTCGGGCGCCGCGATCGACCTCTACGACACCGACGGAGCCGTGGGCGCGGCACGCGGAGCCGGTATCGGCGCAGGCGTCTACGCCTCGCCGGCCGAGGCATTCGCCTCCCTCGAGCGCAGGCTCACAACCGCGCCGCCGCCCGACCGCGCCCCGTATCTGGAGGCTTACTCCCATTGGAAGGAAATACTGAAAAAACAAACCGATAACAAATAAGAAGATATGACGACAAAGGAATATTTCCCCAATATCGGGAAAATCAAGTTTGAGGGCACCGGAAGCTATAACCCGCTGGCCTACCGCTACTACGACGCCGACCGCATGGTGCTCGGCAAGCCCATGAAGGAGTGGCTGAAGTTCGCAATGGCCTGGTGGCACACGCTCACCGCCGAAGGTGGCGACCAGTTTGGCGGCCCGACGAAGAAGTTCCCGTGGAACGAGGCTTCCGATCCCGTGCAGTCAGCGAAAGACAGGGCAGACGCCGGCTTCGAGATCATGACGAAGCTGGGCATCGGGTATTTCTGCTTCCACGACGTCGACCTCGTGGCCGAGGGCGACTCCATCGAGGAATACGAGCGCCGCATGAAGGAGATCACGGCCTACATCAAGCAGAAGATGGCGGCCACCGGCATCAGGAACCTCTGGGGCACCGCCAATGTCTTCAGCCACGCCCGCTATATGAACGGCGCCGCCACCAATCCCGACTTCAATGTAGTGGCCCGCGCCGCCGTGCAGATCAGGAACGCCATCGACGCCACAATAGAGCTGGGTGGCACCAACTACGTGTTCTGGGGAGGCCGCGAGGGCTACATGAGCCTGCTCAACACCGACCAGAAGCGCGAGAAGGAGCATCTCGCCATGATGCTCACGATGGCCCGCGACTACGCTCGCGCCAAGGGCTTCACCGGCACCTTCCTCATCGAGCCGAAGCCCATGGAGCCCACGAAGCACCAGTATGACGTCGACACCGAGACGGTGATCGGTTTCCTCCGCGCCCACGGCCTCGACAAGGACTTCAAGGTCAATATCGAGGTGAACCACGCCACGCTCGCCGGTCACACCTTCGAGCATGAGCTTGCAGTGGCCGTCGACAACGGCATGCTCGGAAGCATCGACGCCAACCGCGGCGACTACCAGAACGGCTGGGACACCGACCAGTTCCCGATCGACAACTACGAGCTCACCCAGGCCATGCTCCAGATAATCCGCAACGGCGGCTTCGGCAACGGCGGCATCAATTTCGACGCCAAGACGCGCCGCAATTCCACCGATCTCGAGGATATCTTCATCGCTCACATCTCCGGCATGGACGCCATGGCGCGCGCCCTGCTCTGCGCCGCCGACATCATCGAGAAGTCGCCCTACCGCAGGATGCTCGCCGAGCGCTACGCCTCGTTCGACTCCGGCGAGGGAAAGGCCTTCGAGGAGGGTGCCCTCTCGCTCACCGATCTCACGGCATACGCCGCCGCCCACGGAGAGCCCGCCGCCACCTCCGGCAAGCAGGAGCTCTACGAGGCCATCATCAACATGTATTGCTGATACTGGTCAGTAACATTAACCAGTTGAAACCCCGGCTTGTAGGGACATGCCTCCGGCATGTGTCCCCGCAAGCCGGATTCTTATTATGCAGGCTGATTGGTTGCGGTTGGCTGAAAATTTGTAATTTTGAGGCATGAATCAGAATACAGACACCACAACCGATATATCGAAGGCTGTCGCCTCGCGCCTCTCCCTGCCGGAGGGGAAGGTGGCGGCCACTATCCGTCTGCTTGACGGCGGAGCCACCGTACCCTTCGCGCTCTCGTTAATGCCCCGTCCCTTCCCCCAGCCGTTACCGCAAGGAAGCCACCGGAGCCCTCGACGAGACACAGGTACGCGCCATCGAGACCACCCTGAAGACCGTCAGGGAGCTTGACGACCGCAAGGAGTTCGTCAGAGAGGCCATCACCAATGCCGGAGCCATGACCGACGCCATCCGGCGCCGGCTCGACGAGGCCGCCACCATGACGGAGGTGGAGGACATCTACGCCCCCTTCAAGCCGAAGAGGCGTACTCGCGCCACCGTGGCCCGAGAGCGCGGCCTCGAGCCGCTCGCAAAGATCATCATGGCCGGCAGGACAGCCGATCTCGATGCCGCGGCGGGGAGATTCATCTCCCATCCCGATGTGGCCGACCCGGAGGCAGCCCTTCAGGGCGCCTCCGACATCATCGCCGAGTGGGCGTCGGAGTCGACGCGCCTGCGCAACATGGCCCGCAACGCCTACCGTCGTCAGGGCACCCTCGCGACTGCGGTCGTAAAGGGGAAGGAGGAGGCGCTCTCTGCTTCGCAGTCGGCCGTCTACGGCGACTTCTCGTCGCCGGTGCGCCGCATCCTCTCCCATCAGTATCTCGCCCTTCGGCGCGCCGAGAGCGAGGGGCTCGTGAAGGTGAGATACAAGCTCGACGACGCCACCGCTTCCTTACCCGACGCCATGGCGGAGGCCTTCACGCCCCGCGGAGCCGCGAAGGAATGCGGAGGAGTGATAGCCGGCGCCGTGGCCGACTCGTGCAGGCGGCTGATATGCCCGTCGGTGGAGAATGAGGTCTCAGCCGGGCTCAAGGAGGAGGCCGACAGGGTGGCCATCGACATCTTCTCGCAGAACCTCCGGCAGCTGCTTCTGGCTTCGCCGCTGAAGGGATGCCGGGTGCTGGCCCTTGACCCCGGCTACCGCACCGGCTGCAAGGTGGTGGCCCTCGACGAGCAGGGTGCGCTGCTCGGCGACGGGGTGGTCTATCCCACGCCGCCGCGCCGCGACACCGCTGGGGCTCACGCCGCGCTCTCCGGCATGGTGGAGCGCTACCGGCTCAACGCCGTGGCCGTGGGCAACGGCACGGCGTCGCGCGAGACCGTCGACTTCATTAAGAAGAGCGCCCTTGTGGCCGACAACATGATATTCGTGGTGAGCGAGGACGGCGCCTCGGTCTATTCCGCGTCGGAGATTGCGAGGAAGGAGTTTCCCGATAAGGATGTCACCGTCCGCGGCGCCGTCTCCATCGGTCGGCGCCTCATCGACCCGCTTGCCGAACTGGTGAAGATCGACCCCAAGTCGATCGGTGTGGGGCAATACCAGCACGACGTCGACCAGGCGAAGCTGAAGGAGGCACTCGACTACACGGTGATGAGCTGCGTCAACGCCGTGGGCGTCGATGTCAACACCGCCTCGGCGAGTCTCCTCTCCTACGTTTCCGGCATCGGCCCGGCGCTGGCCGCCAACATCGTGGCCTACCGCACGGAGAACGGCCCTTTCCCCTCGCGTGCCGCGTTGAAGAAGGTGCCGCGCTTCGGCGACAAGGCATTCGAGCTCGCCGCCGGATTCCTCCGCGTCAGCGGTGGCAGGGAGCCTCTCGACAACACCGGCATACATCCCGAGAGCTATGGCATCGTGAAGGCGATGGCCGGTATGGCCGGAGTGCCTGCTAAGGAGCTTCCCGGCAATGTGGAATTGCTGGGGGAATTTGACGCCACGGCCCTTGCCGACAGCGGCCTCGGCGGACGCGCCACGATCGCCGACATCATCGAGGAGCTGAAGAAGCCGGGACGAGACCCGCGCGTCGACAACGCCGCCACTCTGTTCACTCCCGACATCGACTCCTTCGAGCAGCTGCACGCTGGCATGAAGCTACATGGCGTCGTCACCAACATCACAGCATTCGGCGCCTTCGTCGACCTCGGCATCAAGGAGAATGGGCTGCTCCATATCTCGAAGATCAGCCGCAAGCGCGTGGGTGCTGTCTCCGACGTGCTGCATATCGGCGACCGGATTGAGGTGTATGTCACTGATGTCGATGCCGCCCGCCGCCGCATCAGCCTCTCGATGTTCCCTGCATAATATTGTGATTATGAATCAAATGCCAAATATGGTCTGTAGGGACGCTTTTCAAAGCGTCCGCCTGTCCGAAACAATCCTGTCGGCCACCGGCCTGCTGGCTCCGGGCGTGGAATACGGGTGGACGGCTCCGCTGGCAGAAGACGCCGACCCGGTGAAGGCCGTCGGTGCCGTCGTGCCGGTCCAGACCCATTCATTGAATGTCGGCGTGCTCACGGAGCCCCGGCAGTCATTTCCTGACACCGACGCCCTGATTACGCGCCTTCGCGGCGTGGCCATCGGTGTGCGCACCGCCGACTGCATCCCGGTGCTGCTCTATGCTCCCGACATAGAGGCCGTCGCCGCCGTGCATGCGGGCTGGCGCGGCACTGTCGGCGATATCGTCGGCGCCACAGTCTCGCGTCTCGAGGCTATGGGTGCCGACGCGGGGCGGATCAAGGCTCATGTCGGCATCGGCATCTGCGGCGACTGCTTCGAGGTGGGCTCCGAGCTCGCGGAATGCTTCAAGGAGGCCGGTCTGGGCGGCTTCGTGCTGCCGGGCCCGTTCACCGACCCTCTCACCGGCGAGCCCATGGATCCCGGCCGCAGTCATATCGACCTTCGAGGCGCCAACGTCTCGCATCTGCTCCGCAGGGGCATTCCTGAGGCCAACATCACAGTGGCACCTGAATGCACCCGCTGCAGCGTGATAGCTCCCGGCCCCGGTGCTGCCGTCCGTCTCCCGTCCTGGCGCCGTGACCACGGCACCTCGCGACGCATGCTCACCTGGATCCGCCTTCGCGAAGAGTGTCCTTCCTGATGTCGGGACGGCGGTGGGGCACGATGTCGAGAAACTTATTGCGTAGCTAATCCTTCATCGCTTTTTCATTGATCGTTCAATAAGTGTAATCAGTCGATACCGAAAATATGTCTTAGTTTATTGGCCTCGGTCTGAAGTTTTCCGGGATTGGTTGTTTTCAGTTTTTGAAGATTCTGAATCTTCCATTTATTATGTCGTTGACTCCTTTTATGAGGTTGTCTCTTGTCATCTCGAATTCCTCATAGCTGAACGTAATATCGCTCATCCCTATGAACTGATTTTCCATCGCCTCCCTCTGATTTATAAGATTGGGTGAGAAAGATTCATGAATAGGCCTGTCGCTACCGAGGAGACAGAATATAATCCCATACTTGACTGCTGACAATGGAATATCCATGTGTCTCACATCGAATAAATCTCGTGGATGTTGACGAGAAAGGGCGGCAGAGATTTTGCCGCCATACAGTTGCGGTAGCGATACTATATGTGCATCTACTTCCATGCCGAACAGACTCTGAGCCTTTTCGCATAAAAGGATATAGGTTGGCATCACCGCATACCAGACCTCTCTTGGTCTGGTTGACCTCTATCTTTACCTGACAGCCTTGTCGCTCACAGGTGATTTTACATATATCAAGACGCGGTATGATTCTTATATCATGAAAACTTCGCAGGGCCTTGTCGGCTATTCTCATCAGTGACTCATTGATATGAGTCAGACTGGTTGTCCTGTCTTCCAAGGGGATATACGTCACATCAATATCGACCGAAAGACGGCTTAGATTTTTAACGAACAGATTGATGGCCGTGCCGCCATGGACGGCAAAGCATTCCTCGTCAGTAACAAACGGCAATATTCTTAGCAGGAGTTCTACTTTCTTACGATATACATCATTCATAGTCGGCAAGTTCTTTAGGTATTATAATATTATAACTGGCATTCTTCACTCCACCTTTGTAATAACTTCTCGTTCCAGATCCCAATGAAATCTTGGAAAGGTCAAGTTTAGCGAACCATCGGTGTCCCGCTTTCTCTGCCAGATAAAGGAACATTCTTTTAACTTTCACGGATGTGCAATTCTCTAAAAGCTGCTGAACCAGGGCGGATCTCAGAGAGGTGAGCATTTCCATCAAATAGTAGACATCCAGTAGATTATAATTGGTTGGCGACAGCAGCAGACATTCCATAATTGCCCTTTCGGGAGAGGCCACTGTCAATTGCTTGCCGTTATATTCCAGTTGTTCGATACCCGCGTTTCCGAATATTTTGGTTGATACCTCAACAATACGCATATCAAGGTCTGCCATAGTGATCCACTTTGGAAGCCTCGGTCTGACCGGCGAGAATATTACGGCAGTTGGTTTTCCCATACAGACATAATGTGAAAATCCTCTTAATTCCAATGCCGAAGCAGCTCCGATATGGTATGAAAGTTTGCTTTGGCTTTGATATGAGGCAAGTATTCCGTAAAGAGTCGGGGTATCTCCGACGAAAGTATAGACTCCTGTAGCGACGCGATGAAGCCATCCCGATTCGGTATAGTCGGAGATTTCGCTTCTGCTTAAACCTGATTTTTCAAGCCATGATGTAAGCAGTATTCCGTCGGAAGGAATTTGTTGGCGTATGCTGTTTATCTTGGTTCCCATTTCGGAATGATTAACATTGCAAAATTAGCACTAAAATAAATAAATGCCAAATATTCCAAAATATTTTCGTTATGCATCAGCAGTTGGTGTCCTTCCTGAAGTCGGGGTGGCGGTTGGTCAGGATGTCGAGAAACATCCTGACGCGGGCGAGGTATTCGCGGAGGGTGTTCTTGATGCGGTTGCGGCGTATGGGCGACGGCTCGGCATTGTAGCCGACGGCCTTTATGCCGTATCTGTCGGCGAGATATATGGCCCTCTCGTTATGGTATTTCTGTGAGATCAGCGTGAGGCTTTCGAGACCGTACACCTCCTTGGCCTTGGCGATGGAATTGAGGGTGCGGGTGCCTTCGTAGTCGAGGAGTATCCTGTCGGCGTCTATGCCGCGGGCCACGAGGGAGTCGCGG
>USHH01000127.1 GCA_900554345.1 uncultured Bacteroidales bacterium
TAGCCACAACAGGTGATTCATGGCGCTGACAGCAGATAATGAAGGGCGGAATCCTCACGGATGCCGCCCTTCTAACATTATCTAAATTACTATGCTTAAAATATATTCGGTGGGATATTTACATGATATCCTTATGCCTTGGATGATTTGCGGCCTCCCTTCCTGGCGCCCCTGGCTGGCTTTGCATCAGGGATTTCAGCAGCCTCTTTGACCGCAGCGTTGACGGAGTCGTCGGCATTGAGTATGTTGTTTCTAAGGTTTTTCACCTCCTTGTTGAGCTGCTCGATCTCCTGGCTCTGGTTGCGGATGGTGAGAAGCAGCGAGTTGAGCTCCTCGTTGTCGATTGATTCAGGATACTGCTCGTCGACCCTGACGAGGAAGTCGGCCAGCACATTCATATAGTTGGTGAAGGCTGCGAATGGAGAGTCGTAGGGGCTGAAGGCCGCGTGTGAGGCGCCGTCGGCCAGATTCTTCGTGCTCATGTAGTAGAAGTGGTCGGCGCTCTGGAGATATTCCCAGTCCTGCTTGAGACGGCGGTCGGTGCAGAGGCTGACGCGCTCGGCAGCGCCATAGAGCTTGCGGAGGGCCTCGTTCTGAAGCTCGTTGCCTTTCCATGCGGAGACGTCGCGGGCCTCGTCCATGCATGAGATGGGGTAGGGCACTGAGAGCTCGCCTACAGGTTTCAGCTTGGCCACGGCCTCGCTTGGAGTGGTGAACTGTATGCCTTTCTCCTTAGCGAAGCGGGGCAGTGCGCGCATGAAGTCGAAGATGCCGGTGGCTTTAGGCAGGAAGGAGCCGAATGTCTCCATCGAGAGGTAGAGGTTGACCACCTGCTCCTCGTTGGGAAGGGAGGCGATCCAGTTGATGTATTTGTCGGCCGTAAGGGGATATTCATCCCAGGCCGGATTGTTGAAATTGCGTGCGATGTCATCGGCGAGCTTGTCGTTGGTGAGGAGGAGCTTGAGGCTGGGAGCCGAGGCCGAGCGGTAGATATAGTTGGGCGACTTCCATCCGAGCACATGCTTTGCTCCTTCGGTGAGAGCCGTGCGGAAACCCATGCCTGATGCGAGCAGCGCGATGTCGTCGTCGTAGATCAGCTCGGTGTTGCAGAGCACTGTCGGACGCTGGCCGAACTGACGGAAGATCATGTCGCTATGGGCCTTTACCTCACGGGTGAACTCCTCCGGATCCTCGAGGGCGGAGAGGGAGTGGGAGTACGTGCCTGCCAGAAACTCGACGTTGCCGGTCTCGGCGAGCTTCTTCAGGAGGTCAACAAACTCAGGCACATACATCTGAAGCTGCTCCAACGCGGTGCCCGAGATGGATATGGAGCATTTGAACTCGTTGCCGTTTTCCTTTATCATGTCGAGAAGGGTCTCGGCCATGGGTATGTAGCTCTGGCGGGCTATGCGGGTGACGATCTCGTCGTTGGCAAAATCATCATAGTAGTAATGATCATTGCCGATATCGAAAAACCTGTATCTTTTCAGGCGGTAGGGCTGGTGGATTTTGAAATAGAAACAAACGGATTTCATGATTCCTGTCTTGTGTGGGTTGTTGATTTGATGCTTGGAGGGGGAGAGGTGGAGGTCACTGGCCGGTGACCTGCCTGTAGATGTCGATCACCTTCTTGCCGGCCTTTTCCCAGGTGATGCCTTTGATTTCCTCAATGCCGTCGTTGCGGAGGGTATTGTAGAGGCCGGGATTGGAGATGATCGAGTGCATGGCGTCGGCCATGGCGTCGATGTCCCAGTAATCTGTCTTGATCACATTATTGAGGATCTCGGCGCAGCCGCTCTGCTTGGAAATGATGGAAGGCACTCCCATCTCCATGGCCTCGAGGGGCGAGATGCCGAAAGGCTCCGACACCGACGGCATGACGTAGACGTCGGAATCACGAAACATCTGATATACTTCCTTTCCGCGGAGAAAGCCCGTGAAATGGAAGCGGTCGGCGATGTCGCGTTTGGCTGCCAGACGTATCATGTCGGCCTCCATGTCGCCGCCACCGGCCATCACAAACCTGACGTTCTTGTTTTTCTGGAGCACTTTTGCCGCGGCCTCTACGAAATACTCGGGCCCTTTCTGCATCGTGATGCGGCCGAGGAATGTGATCACTTTGTCCTTGCTCTCGGTGCGTTTCAGGTTGAGGAGGTCTTCGCCGAGAGGAATCACGGCATTGTGAACGGTTGTCACCTTGGCGGGATCAATGCCGTATTTCTCTATCACAGTGCGGCGTGTGAGGTCTGACACCGTGATGATGTGGTCGGCATTGTTCATGCCGTCTTTCTCGATGCCGAAGACCGTGGGGTTCGGCTTGCCGCGCGAGCGGTCGAATTCCGAGGCGTGCACGTGGATCACGAGCGGCTTTCCCGTCACGTTCTTGGCATGGATGCCGGCCGGATAGGTGAGCCAGTCGTGGGAGTGGATCACGTCAAACGGCACGGTGCGTGCTATGACGCCCGCCACAATCGAGTAGTTGTTGATCTCCTCCAGGATATTGTCGGGGTAGCGCCCCGAAAATTCTATGCAGCCGAGGTCGTTGAGCTTCATATAGTTGAAGTCGGCGTATATGTGGTCGCGCAGGTCATAGTAGAGCTGGGGGTCCATCACCTTGCCGATGCGCTGGTTCACGTAGTCCCAGCTGACGTCGCGCCAAGCCACCGGCGTGTTGCAAGCTCCTATGATATTGGCGAATCCCTTTTCCTCATCGCCCCAAGGCTTCGGTATCACGAAAGTGATGTCCATGTCGCCGTTGGCGTGCATGCCCTTGGTGAGTCCGTAGCTTGCAGTGCCGAGGCCGCCGAGAATATGTGGAGGGAATTCCCATCCAAACATTAAAGCCTTCATCTCCCTGATTAGATTTCTGAGGTTTGTAGTTTATTGAGTTCTTTCACGTTCTTCAGTGTGCGGAGTATCTCGCCGACATTCTTTGCCGTCGACACCGCGCCGCGTCCCTTATAGGGGGGATTGCCGTCGTACATCTCCGAGAGGGAGCCGACGCATCCCTCGGTCATCTCGTCTTCATACCCGATGAGCATACGCTCTATGAAGCCGACGCCGCTGACCCCGAACACCTTGAAATAGGCGTCGGCGTAGAATCCGAAGAGCCAGGGACGTGCCGGGCCCTGGTGCACGGCATATTCCCTCTCCACGGGGCCTCCCACATAGGTGGGATTGTAGTTGAAGCTCTTGGGGCTCAGCGAGCGGAGTCCCTTCGGAGTAAGCAGCTCGCGGGTGCAGAGGTCGAGCACGTTCTTGCGCTGGCGTCGGTCGAGAGGCGAATATTCAAGTCCGATGGCGATCGCCATGTTGGGGCGCACCTCGAGGTCGGTGTAGGTGCCGTTGACGTAATCGTAGAGATAGCCGTAATCGTTGAGGAACGTATCGACAAACGAAGCCTTGATCTTCTCGGCAAGCTCCTGGAGCTCTGCTACATACTCATGCTCCGAGCTCTCGTGCTCGTAGAGGGAGATGAGGAATCTCACCGCGTTATACCAGAGGGCGTTGAACTCCAGGATGTAGCCTGTGCGCGGGATGATGGGCTTGCCGTTGATCGAGGCAGACAGCCAGCTCACCGGGCTGTGCTCGCCGTTGGTGGAGAGAAGGCCGTTGGAGTTGAAATAGAGGTTGGGCACCTTGCCGCGGCGGATCGTGTCGACAAGATACTTCACCGTGCGGCCGTATCTCTCGCGGCATGCGTTGCTGTCTTCAGAGCGGCGATACTGCTGGATGGCCCATATGGTCCAGAGGGGGATGTCGGGAAGGTCGATCTCGCCGATGGTCTTGTCCTTGATGCCTTCGTCGAGAAACTTCCCGAGAGCCTTGAGGAAAGTCTCCATGATGGCCTCGTAGTCCTCGCGGTGGTCGATGGCCAGAGTGCAGCCCGGCAGGGCGATGAGCTCGTCGCGCGCGCGCACATTATACCAGGGATAGCCGGCCATGATGTAGAGGCCGTTCCTGTTTTTGAGATAGAACTGCTTGGCGGAGTTCTTCAGGCAGTTGTAGAAAGAGGTGCGGCATGTGCGTCCCTCGAGCTCCCTGGCGTAGACGGCGCTGAAGTCGGCCGGGTCGGCCTCGGTGGTGGATGCGGAGAATATCACCGACTCTCCCTTCCTGATGGGAAGCTGGAAATAGCCGGGCACCCAGAGGTCTTCCTTGTAGGGGATGCCGCGGTCCTTGTCCTTGTAATACTCTATCCCTTTATACCAGTGGCCGTCATTGACCCATTCCACCGGCTTGTTGAACTGCATGTAGAGGTTGGGGTAGCCGTCGTAGAGGCAGGTGGAGATCCCGTTGACAGCCGGCTCCACGGCAGTGTTGATCACGCCGTTTTCCATGCAGAGGTCATTGGCGTTGCGGAAAGCCAGAAACGGACGGAACTGCAGGGTGGTGTCGGAGTGGGCGTCGACCAGCGTGTATTTGATGAGGATCCGGTTCTCATGCGAGATAAACACTTTCTCTTTGGTGAGCACCACGCCTCCCACACGGAACGTGACCGTGGGCACCGACTCGCAGTCGAACTCCCTTATGTATTTATGGCCGTTGGGGCTGAACACGCCTTCTCCATACTGATGGAGCCCGAGATTGAACGGGGCGCCGTGCTGGATCACTGTCTCGTCGAGCGACGAGAGCAGGACATGGGCCTTGTCGTCCATCTCCGGGATCGGTATCACCAGCAACCCATGCTGTTTGCGTGTGTTGCAGCCCACTATTGTCGTGCAGTGGTAGGCACCCGACTTGTTGGTGCGGAGCATCTCCTTCGGTAGGCTTTGCTCCAGGTTTATCATGAGACTCTTGTCGAATTTAAGATAACTCATTATGTCGATATTACGTTAGGTGGTTGTATTTCTTTGCCTGGTGGGGGCGCGCGGCGGCGCGCGGCGGAGGAGGATGCATTTAAAGCAGATTGACTCGACTTAAATATCTACAAAGATATAGACCTTTTTTTATTCTACCAAATATAATGAGATTAAATTTAACTTTTTAATGGAAAAAAGTCGTTTTTGTATTGTTTCGCTTCGTCAGTGTGTCTATTGCGGCACTCCATCGTCGTCGCCGTCTGCCACAAACGGCCGGCCGCTCTCCTCCGGCCTTTCGTCGTCATACACGTCTTCCGGAAGATTCAGCTCCGTCACCATGTGGGTGTTGAGCGTCGCCAGGCTATCCTCAAACCATCCCTCGAGCTTCTCCAGCACATCCTTATATATCTCGGCGAAGCGAGGTATGAAATTCTTCTGGCCCACGTCGCCGATGCGGCGCAGCACTTCGCCCACCGACAGCGTGCTCACCTCCACTGCCGGAGCCACTCCTATGCGGTCGCGTGTCAGCATCACGTAGCTCAGCAGCCTGGCTTTTGTCATCACGTGGCAGAGGTTGGCCACGATTCTTATCGGTATGTCGTAGCGCGCGGAGATCTGTGTGCGCGTCAGAGGCGTCTTCCCGTCGAGAAACCGCCGGGCCACAACCGCCATGATGATTACCGCCACCTTGCGCGAATAGCTCGGGCTTATCTTCTGAAGGTCGCCGATGAAGTTGAAGGCAAACACGTTCTGCATCGAATAGGTGAGCACGCACCCGAAGAGCAGTATCAGCCACGACAGCTGGAGCCATATCAGAAGCAGCGGCAGAAAGGAGAAGGATCCGTAGATGGCATTGTATTTCGACACGTAGATCTGTCCGTTGACAAAGAGCATCTGGAGAATCTGGAAGACCACTGCGCATATCGCTCCCGAGACCGCCGCGTACCTGAACTGCACCTTGGTGTTGGGTATGAGGAAAAACGACAGGCTGAAGGCCAGAAACGACAGGAATACCGGCGCCAGCTCGAGCATGATGTTGACCAACGGCGTCAGGAAGGCCAGCCGGATGTTGTCCTGCAGTGTCGTGGCCATGAATATCGAGACGCCTGCCGAGCATATCATCAGCACCGGCACCATCATGCAGATGGCGATGTAGTCGGTGATTTTCTGATACATCGATCGGTTGCGCTTCACATCCCAGATCATGTTGAAAGCCTCCTCTATGTTGGAAAGGAGCGAGATGAGGGTCCAGAGCAGAAACACGATGCCGATGCCCACGAAGATGCCCGACGAGGCCTCCTTGAGATACGAGTCGACAAAGGAGTATGCCACCTCAAGAGCGCGGTGCTGACCGGGGAAGTAGGAATAGAGCTCCTGTTCGATGAGCTTCTGGAAGCCGAATCCTCTCGCGATGGCGAATATAAGCGCTATGCAGGGCACTATGGCGAGCACCGTGGAGTAGGTGAGCGCCATCGACCTGTTCTGCAGGCCCCTGTCGAGAAAGCTTCTCACAGAAAGGTTGGCGGTCTTGAGAATACGTACGCCGGTGGTGTCGCGGGTGTCGCTCCATACGCCGGTCCAGCAATAGGCCGCTATGCCCACGGCTTTGTCGGCGAGCCGTGAGAAAAATGACTTCGGGTGCTTGTTTTTTTCTGTACTGGTGTCAGCCATCGGGTTATCGGTGTTTTGGCGTGCCGGGGCATATGGCGTCGCGGCGCGCCGGTAAAAAAAGGGGGAGACGGAAATGCCGGGGCAATTCCGTCTCCGACGATGGAAGCAGAAGCGTTGTAAGCCGGGTTATGTGCCGCGCCGGTGGCGCGGTGTCGGTCATTTATCTACTTGCCTCGGCATAGCCTCG
>USHH01000128.1 GCA_900554345.1 uncultured Bacteroidales bacterium
CCGCTCCCGGCTCCACACACATCTGGCCGAAGAGCGCCGCCTGCTGGTCGCCGGCGATGCCCGCGATGGGTATCTCGTGGGCGAATATGGTGGTCGTGGTGCGCGCCACCTCTCCGCTGCTCGCCACCACCTCCGGCATCATCGACTCCGGGATGTCGAAGAGCTTCAGCAGGTCTTTGTCCCATTCCAGGGTGTGGATGTTGAAGAGCATCGTCCGCGAGGCGTTGGTCACGTCGGTGACATGCACGTGATGGCGTGTCAGGCACGACACCAGCCAGCTGTCGACCGTGCCGAAGCGCAGCTTCCCCTCCTCGGCGCGACGCCTGGCCCCGGCCACGTTGTCGAGGATCCATTTGATTTTCGTGGCGCTGAAGTAGGCGTCGATCACGAGCCCCGTCTTCTGCTGTATCATCCCGCCGTAGCCCTCCTCGCGGAGGCGGTCGCAGTATTCCGAGGTGCGCCGGTCCTGCCACACGATGCCGTTGTAGATCGGCTCCCCGGTGTCGGCGTCCCACACGATGGTGGTCTCGCGCTGGTTGGTGATGCCGATGGCGGCGATGTTGTGGCCGTTGATGCCGATCTGAGAGATGGCCTCGGCCACCACCGACGCCTGCGAGCCCCAGATCTGGTGGGGGTCGTGCTCCACCCATCCCGAATGCGGGAAAATCTGCGGAAATTCATGCTGCGCCATGCTGCATATGTTGCCCTCATGGTCGAACACTATGGCGCGGCTGCTGCTTGTGCCCTGGTCGAGCGATAGAATGTACTGGTCCATATTCGTTGAGTCTTTCATTGTTTTTCATTTTGTAGTCTCACTCCACGGCCGGGATTCCGGCCACTCCGTTGAGCCCGCGTGTCTTCCCGATGTCGAGCGCCTCGGCGAGCACGGAGACCGGATTCTCGACCGGCACGCCGGTCGACATCTCGATCTGCCACTTGCAGGTCTCGCAGTCGCAGGCCACGAAGTCGCATCCGCTCTCCCTGATCTGGCGGAAGAGGGGCTCGCCGATGGCCTGCGAGTAGTCGTAATACTCCTTCTTGAAGCCGTAGGTGCCGGCGATGCCGCAGCAGTGGGAGTCGAGGGGTATGAACTCGAGGCCGGGAATCATCTTCAGAAGCGACGTGGAGTAGATGGTCCAGCCGAGCTTCTCCATGTGGCAGGGCACGTGGTAGGCCACCCTCTTCCGGTAGTCGGGACGGAACGCCACCCTGGCCTTCCCCTCGTCGATCAGGCGGTAGATGAGGCGCGTGGCCAGCATGATGTGGTCGCGCACGTCGCGGTTGTCGACGCGGAGCACGTGGGGATATTCGTCGCGCAGGGTGAAGCAGCATGTGGAGCTTGTGGCCACCGTCTCGTCGCCCCGCGCCGTCGCCTCCCGGATGGCCCGGAGATTGGTGTGGGCGTCGCGCGTGGCCTCGTCGACGCAGCGGTTGGCGATCTTCGCCACTCCGCAGCATTTCTCTCCGTCAAGCAGATGCACTCCCACGCCCAGGGCGTTGAGCACCTTCACCAGGTCTTTCCCCAGCTGCGGATAGTTGTAGTTGACGTAGCAGCCGTGGAAGTATGACACGGTGTGGGGATAGCTGTCCTGGCTGGCGGCCGCGTGGCGCCCAAACCAGCTCTCGAAGCGCTGCGAGGCGTAGCGCGGGAAAGTGCGCCGGTCGTCGATCTTCATCGTCTTGTCGAGCAGATACTTCACCGGCCTGAGGCCGAGCGTGAAGTTGACCAGCGGCGCCATGCGCGTGGCCATGTTGCCCATGAAGTCGGTGTTGGCGAGCATCGTGTCGCGCAGCGACGGCTTCCCCTTGGCGTATTTTATGCGCGCCGACTGGATGATGTCGCCGATCTTCACGTTGTTGGGGCAGGCCACCTCGCAGCGCTTGCAGTTGAGGCAGTATTTGAGCGCCTCGTCGTAGAAGACGGGCTTCTTGAGGCGGTAGCGCTCTCCGTCGGGGCCTGCCTGCTTGGGCCCGGGGTAGTCGGGATTGACGGCCGTCACCGGGCAGTAGACCGTGCATATGGTGCATTTGATACACGACTCGAAGTTGTTGTCGCTTATGTTCTGTTGCTGGAGTGTCATCATAAGGCGCTGGTGATTTTGTCGGCCGCGTGGAGCGCCGTGGCCAGGGTGATGCCGGCTCCCGAGCCCTCCTTCAGGGCGTTGAAGCCCGCGAGGAGCGCTCCTGTGGCATATACGTTCTCGATGGTCTCTCCCTTGACGGCCGGCCGGAAGTCGGCGTCGGTGGTCACGCCGTAGCCCATGTAGGGCTGCGCGGCGTAGAAGTCCTTGTCATACCATTTCTCCCTCCCATCCGGAGCGTAGAGGTCGAGGCCTAAGGCCGGCTCGTGGATGCTCTCCAGAGTGGCCACCAGGCCGTGGCCGAAGAAGCTCCCCGTGGAGATCACGAAGCTGTCGGCCTCCAGGGGCATGTCGCCGAAGTTGGTGGTGAAGACGCGGCGCAGGCGGTGGCGCTCACGCTCTCCCTTCACCACGGTGTCGCCCGGCATGAAGGTGCCTCCCAGACGGATGAAATAGTCGCGCAGGGCGAGCTGGCACCTCACGCCCGGCACGGAGGCCGGGGTCGTGGCCACGAAATAGACCGGACGCTCCACCTGTGAGCGCAGACGCCTCACCGGAGCGTCGCTGAACATCCCCAGCACGGCGGGCATGATCACGGCGTCGGTGTCCCTCGAGGCGTCGTTGACGGCTTTGGCCAGACGGTCGCCAGCCGCGTCGGTGAGGAAGCGCGATATGTTGGTGGCCCGCATCTCGGTCGTGCTCTTGCGCAGGATGTCGAGCTCCGGGATGTTGACGTCGGCCGTCACCGTCGTGGCGCCGTGCTCCCCGAGGCCGTAGGCCTGGAAGCGCGGGTAGAAGTCGAGGTAGGAGAGTATGTTGACTATGGCGTATCTCTTTCCTTTCAGCTCTTCGGGGTCGGAGAGCATGAAGTAGTCGTCGAGCGTGAGCCACGCCGGCTTGAGGAAGCCGAGCGGCGTGAGCCGGTAGTGGTTGCGCTCCAGGCTGCCCGCCACATTGATGCCCGCTTCGGCGAGCAGCGGCGCCACGCGCGAGAGCAGCGCGGCCGTGCGCTCCGCCCCCAGTTTCCGGTAGGGGTGTTGCCCGCTCAGGGAGCCGACGAGGGAGAGCGGACGGTCGATGACCTCCCGGTCTCCTTTCCTGCAGAGGAGCTCGAAGGAGCCCGACCAGAAATGCAGGGCGCTCTGTCCGGCCGATACGATGGCGGTCTTGCGTCCGCTCTTCTGGCAGCAGATGCCGCTCACGAGGCCGCTGAGCCCTCCTCCTATGATGATTGTGTCGTATTTCATGTCGGTGTCTTTTTATTCGGTAAAAGGTGTGGTCAGCTGTTCATCTCCTCCTCGTGGCGCGCGGGCTCCTTCTCGAGGCCGCATACTCCCTGGTAGAGCCAGGAGGTGAACTGCGCCTCCACCAGTGTCTCTCCCCAGCACACGGGATACATGCCGTGCCATCGCTCGGCCATGAAGCTGGCGAGGTCGTCGAGGGCGCGCTTCGTGCATTTGTGGTGGCGCTCGAGGATGCCGGCGCCGCGGCAGGCGCAGAGCTCACCCTGGCATGTGCCCATGCCGAGGCGCGTGCGGCGCCGCAGGTTGATGAGGTTGTTGACGTGGAGCTCCTCGATGGCGTAGTTGCATTCGGCCACGCTCACCTGCTCGCACTCACACACAAGGGCGTCGTCGGCGTCGTTGCCGGCGGCTATCTTTCCTGTCCAGCTGCCGTGGCGTCCCTCGGCGGCCTTCATCTCCGTGCTCAGCTCTATGATGTGGGCCTTGCGCTCCTCGTCGCGGGCGTCGGGCTCCGAGCCCGGCAGCGGCACCTCGGCCGTGCGGCAGGGACGGTCGACTCCCAGCTTGCGGCAGGCCATGTCGGTGGCGTCCTGGGCCATAAGCCTGTAGGTCATCAGCTTGCCGCCCGTGATGGTGATGAAGCCGGAGAGCCCGTCGCGCGTCTCGTGGTCGAGACACACGATGCCGCGGCTGATGCTGCGCCCGCTGGGGTCGTGGTCGGAGGCCACCAGCGGCCTGACGCCCGCGTATGCGCGGAGCACACGCGTCCACGCCAGCATCGGCGAGAGCTTCACCCCCTCGCGAAGCAGCAGGTCGACCTCCCCGGCCGTGACCTCCCTGCGGTCGATCTCGTCGAAGGGGATGCGCGTCGAGGTCGTGCCGATCACCGAGATGGTGTCGCCCGGCACGAGGATGTCGGCGTCGCCCGGCTTGCGGCAGCGGTTGAGCACCATATGGTTGACCCTATGGCCGAAGATCAGCAGCGACCCCTTGGCGGGATACATGGCGATCTTCACGCCCGCCAGCTCCGCCACGTGGTGGCCCCAGATGCCGCAGGCGTTGATCACAACCTTGCCGTAGACTGTCGACCTCTCGCCGTTGCGTCGGCTCTTAAGCTCCACGCCGCAGATGCGGGTGCCGTCTTTCACGAAGCCCGTCACCTCGTGGTAGGTGAGCACGTCGGCGCCGTTGAGCTGCGCCGCCAGCACGTTGGCTGTCACCAGCCGGAAGGGGTCGATGGAGCCGTCGGGCACCTTCACCGCCCCGATGATGTCGGGGTTCACGGCCGGCTCCAGCCTTATGGCCTCCGCCGGCTCCAGCAGCTCGGCGTCGATGCCCGCGCGCCGGCAGTCGTCGACGAACGCGTTCTGGTAGTCGAGGCCGTCTTCCGGCAGCGTCACGAAGAGGCCTCCGGTCTCCTCCACGCAGTGGCGCGCCACGCGCTTCAATATTATGTTCTCCCTGATGCACTCGGCCGCCGACTCGGGGTCGGTGTGGGCGTAGCGGGCTCCGCTGTGGAGCAATCCGTGGTTGCGTCCCGAGGCGCCCGCCGTGAAGTCGAGGCGCTCGATGAGGATGGTGCTCAGGCCACGCATGGCGCAGTCGCGGGCAGTGCCGGCGCCCGTGGCGCCGCCCCCTATCACTATCACATCATATTCTTTCCTGGCATTGACGTTTTTCATATCTACGGTATCTTGCTTTGTTGCTTTATAAAGGACCCCGAGGCCGACGGCCTGTCCTTTAATACTAACGCCGCTCCCTCTGCAATGGTTTGCATTCCGGATGCATAAGCGGCGCAAAACGCGCGGATATTTTGCGCGTCGGCGATATCTCCGCCGCCCTTCTCCCTTTCATGTTCATGCTCTCCGCCGCGGGAGGCGCCATGCTCTACGTCATCAGCGACGAGATGATACCCGAGACGCATTCCCACGGCTATCAGAAGCCGGCCACATATGCCCTGATGGCCGGCTTACTCCTGATGCTCTTCATCGAGAGCCTCGTCTGACGCATGTGTGGCTTTACACTACGTCTGTTATTATTTGCAATTGAGGGATAAAAACATTAACTTTGTGGGAAATACCGGATTCGATATGGAAAAGACCCCCGTTCGCTACCCCATAGGCATCCAGAGCTTCGAGAAGCTCCGCGAGCTCTCATACCTCTACGTCGACAAGACAGAGCTGATCTACGATCTCGTGCATAACAGCAGCTGCGTCTTCCTGTCAAGGCCGCGCCGCTTCGGCAAGAGCCTGCTGCTCTCCACGATCCAGGCATATTTCGAGGGAAAACGGGAGCTTTTCGAGGGTCTCGCCATGGAGCGGCTGGAGACGGAATGGCCCGCGCATCCGGTGCTGATGCTCAGCCTCGCCAGATATAGCCCGCTCAACGGCGGCAATCTGGATAAGGTTCTCGACAGTCAGTTCCGCGACTGGGAAAGGCAATTCGGCATCACGGCGGAGACCGATGATCTGTCGGCCCGTTTCGGTGAAATCATCAAGGCTGCCCATGACTCCACAGGACAGACGGTCGTGATACTCATCGACGAGTATGACCATCCAATCATAGAGACAATGCACGACCCGGAGAGGAGCGAGGCCCACCGCCTGCTGCTGAAGTCAGTCTACGTCAACATCAAGGACCTCGACCGGTACATCCGCTTCACGATGCTGACGGGAGTGAGCCGCTTCAGCAAGATGACAATCTTCAGCGGCCTCAACAACCTACAGGACATCTCGCTCAACTACAGATATGCCGCAATCTGCGGAATCACCGGGAAAGAGCTGAGGGATAACTTCCGTCAGGGTATAGAAGAGCTCGCCGGGATAAGGAAGACGGACTTCGAGGGAGCCGTGGCGCTGCTGAAGGCCAACTACGACGGCTACCACTTCACGGCGGGATGCCCGGACATCTACAATCCCTTCAGTGTGCTGTGCGCCCTTAACGAGAGCAGGATAGGCGCCTACTGGTTTCAGAGCGCCACTCCGGAGTTCCTCGTGCGCCATATCCGGGACGGAGGGAATTTCCTTCCCGAGATGTTTGACGAGACGGTCGATGCCGGAATCCTCTCCGAGTCCGACATATCCGAGACAGCCCCGACCGCGCTGCTCTACCAGACAGGCTACCTCACCATCAAGGAATTCGAGGAACCTGACCTCTACCGCCTCGGCATCCCCAACCTGGAGGTCAGGGAAGGCCTTTTCAAAAACCTCGCCAGATATTACTTCAACCAGCGACCGACCGCGATCCTGAACAACGTCCGCGAGGTCAGGAAGCTTCTGGAGGAGCAGCGGGTCGACGAGGCGATGGAGCGGCTGCGGACGTGGAACTGGCG
>USHH01000129.1 GCA_900554345.1 uncultured Bacteroidales bacterium
CGTCGTCACGAGCCTCGACAACATCCATGTGACGCGCCGCACCGACTCCACGGAGGTCTGCAACGGCAACATCCACTCGCACGGCGGCAGCAGCTACAACTACACCGTGCCGCTGGCCGCCGCCGAGAAGACCGCCGTCATGGAGGCCATCGACGCCTTCCGCGACGCCGTGACCGCCCTCGTGGAGGCCACGCTGACACCGGACACGCAGAGCGAGGAGAGCGAGGTGAACCCCTAACCGCTACGATACCGACACCATGAGGCATTTGAAGCAGGAGTTCGACAAGCTCACAATCAAGGAGGTGACGACAATCATGCTCGCCGTCGTATGCATGCTCGCCGCGATAGTGGCCATCTTCATCGGGTTATACATCCCGCCCGAGGGGGAGGTACACTCGTCCGTGCTGACCTATTTCGGCATATCGTCGGCGTTCTGCGGCTCGCTGCTGGGCATCTCGATGCACTACAACAACGAGCTCAACAAGTTCAAGACGAGCGTCACGGAGCAGGTGGCAACGGCGCTCGACAGCAACCGCAGGGAGGAGGAGGGGGAGCGTTAAGCCCCTCTCCCTCTCTCATCAACCATCAAAGCAATCAAGACATGATACGCAAGACAGAGATAGACACAATCATCATACACTGCACGGCGACACCCGCAGGCCGCGAGGTGAGCCGTTGGGAGCTCGACTCCTGGCACAAGGCCGAGGGCTTCGAGCCGTACATCGACGCGGCAGGCGTCAAGACCTACGCGGGCTACCATCTGCTCGTACACCTCGACGGCAGCTACGAGCGGCTGCGCCCCGACGCGCACAGAGGACAGCATTGCCGCGAAGACAACATGAACAACCGCGCCATCGGCATCTGCTACGTGGGCGGCTGCGACATCAACAACAGACCGTGCGACACGCGCACGGAGGCACAGAAACGCACGCTGCTGACGCTCGTGCGCACCATGCGCGGCAGATACCCCGGGGCGCGGATAATCGGCCACAGAGACGTCAGGGGAGTGCGCAAGGCGTGCCCCTCCTTCGACGCCAAAAGAGAGTATAAGGACATCTAAAAAGTCACAATCATGGATAAAGAGAACATAGCGAAGATAATAAAGGAGACGCCGTGGACGCCCGGCAACGACGGCACGATGCATGGAACGATAGCCAACGGCCAACCGACCACGGGAGACGGCCTATATTTCAGAGAGCCCTACTCCGGCGCTCAAATCAGACTTAAGCCGAATGTCATCGCGGAGGGAGCCCTCGGCGGTCATCCAGACCCGTGCGGCCCGAAAGGGAAGGATGCCCGCGAGATACAGATTTACCCCGGCGACGAGGAGACGGCCATCATCTACATCCTCCGCGCCGCCAACCTCCTGCGCGGCTATCCGAGGCAGGAGGCCAACGTCAAGGCGCTCCGCGAGTGCTTCGCCAACATAATAGCCGAGGCGAGATGAGACGGCATCACACATCATCGGGCATCATCTACCGGATGACCGTGGCGACGATAATAGCCGCCGTGACCCTCGTGCTCGCCCTCGCCCTCTGCGGATGCACCACGACCAAGTATGTGCCGGTGGAGCGGGTCACGCACCACACAGACACCGTGACCCGCAGCATGCGCGCCACCGATACGCTCACACTGATTGAGCGCATCTACGAGAGCGACACCCGCTATGACTCGGTGGCGCCCATCCTCGACTCGCTCAACCGCGTGATAGGATGGGACAGGTATCATTTCCGCGAGACCACGAAAAAGGACGGGCGCGAGATCCGGAGGCTGCAATCGCTCGTTGACTCGCTGCGGGCTGTCAAGGCCGACAGCATCCGCGTCCCGCAGCCCTATCCGGTGGAGCGCAAGCTGACCGCATGGGAGCAGGTCAAGCAGGGCGCCGGAGGCTGGGCGCTCGCAGCCGTGGCCGTCCTCGCCGTGGCCGTCGCGTGGCTCGCCAGGAAGAGACGGAAGAGGTAGGCCGGCGCCTACCTTCTGCCGTAGAGCACCCAGTCGATCACGCGCCGGTTGGCCTCGTCGACCTTGCGCGGATCGAAGTCGATGTAGATCTCCGTCACGTCACGCAGCGAGTGGCCGAGGGCATGGGCCACCGTCTCCCTGGGTATGTCGAGGTATATGGCCACGGTGGCCCACGTATGGCGCGCCACGTAGGTGGTCAGCTCCGGCCAGAGCCCCTCCCCTTTCCGACCTCCGAGACCGTAGCGCCGGCACCCTATCGTCTGGAGAGCCCTGTTGCACCGCCGCATAAAATTGTGGCTGTCGCTCCATCTGTCGGCGATGTCGAGCAGGCCGGAGACGCCCCGGTGCCTCTCGATGATGGCGAGCGCCTCCGGCTCCACCCTTATCGAGTAGTGGCGCCCTGTCTTGGCGCGGCAGTACTCGACACGCCCTCCCCTCATGTCCCGGAGCGCGTGGAGGTCCACGGTGTTGATGCCGATCAGGTAAAAGATCAAGGCGAACATGTCGCGGTAGTAGGCGTCCGTGCCGGCGAGGTCCATGGTCAGCAGCCGCCGGAGGTCCTCCACCGGCATCGCCCTCTTGCGCGTGGCCTCGTGGCGGATCCGGAAGCGCCGGAAGGCGTAGCAGTCGGTGATGCCGTCCGTGATCGCGGCGTTGACCACCGCGCGGATATTGCGCATGTGCAGGGCGCGGGCGTTGACTCCGGGAGACGTCTCGGCGAGGCGCGCGTCGAAGCGCCGGAGCCATTCGGGCGTGATGTCCTCGAAGCGCAGCGTGTCGGCTCCCGGCATCAGGGCCTCGATCCTGGAGAGGGTGGCCTCGTAGATCTGCGCGGTGCGCGGCTTGTTGCACCGCGATATGTACTCGCGGAAGCGGCTCGTCACGAGGAAGGGCCGCTCCCTGGCCTCCGCCCTGTCGGGGTGCCAGTCACGCTCGATCTCCCTCTTGATGTCGTCGGCCGTTATCCCGTGGCCGGCCTCCCGCTCCATGCGCAGCAGGATGTCCTCCGCCTGCACTATCTTCTGACGGAGCAACCGCATCAGTGTGATGTTGTCCCGGGCGTTGGGAGCAGCCTCGGCGGCCGCGAGGCGTTCCGGTGTGCATCTGAGTCCGAGGGAGAGTCGGGCGAGTTTACGTTTCTGCGTTATCTGTAGGTAGAGGGCGCCTCTCTGGGCGATGATCTTAAAGGTTGCCATGGTCAAAAAAAATCGGGTGAAACATTGGTGAAACATTGGTGAAACAAGACGCCGTCAAAAACGACCTAAAACGGTCAAAAACGACCATGCAGCACTGAAAATCCGACTTCTTTTGGTTGCCATAACAACAAAAGAATGGCTCTCAAACATTCCTAAATGTCTGTGAACCATTCTTTTAAGTTTTGGTCGGGGTGACAAGATTCGAACTTGCGACCACACGCCCCCCAGACGCGTACTCTAAACCGGGCTGAGCTACACCCCGAGGCAAAAGGGCTTAATCAAGGCCAACCGGTATTTAAGCCTCCTGGGGGAGGAGAATACCATCACCGGCGTCGCCGCTTGGGTGGGGGCCCTTGATTAAAGCGATGCAAAGTTACGGACTTTTTTCAAACTGGCAAAATTTTTCGCAAGAAATTTCAAAAAAAATTTCAATTCGGGCTCCGAGGGGGAACTTTCGGCCCCCGTGGCGTGTTAGGATTCAAAAGAATATTAAAAAATATTAAGGATTATGGAAAGCAACACACCCGTAAGGAAAATCAGCGGTTTCTATATCGCATGCGGCGTCATCATCAGCCTCGCCGCCATCATCGAGTTCATCATATGGATCGTCGACGCCACGATTGTCCACACTCCGTCGCTGCTCATGATGGGCATCGGCCTGCTTGTGCTCTCCACAGGCTGTCTGTGGTATTGCATATTCCGCAACAACTGCTTCCGGGCAGCCAACTGGGGACTCTGGCTCAGCGTCATCGCGAGCATCGTGGTGATGTTTATCGGCATGGTGATCAGATAAAGGGGGAGCTTGGCATGTCAGGCATGACTCGAATGAGCTCCCGGGCGTCGGCGATCGTGTTTATAGCATGCTCGCTGACGCTGTTTGCGGGAGCGTTGGGGCTCTTCATATGGCTGGTGGCCGACGCCTCGGAGATGCGCATGGTACGCAACGTGTTTTACGGCTCGGCGTTCCTGGTGATCACGCTGGGGATGCTTCTCTACAGCCTGCTCGAGCGGCGGTCGCCGCGGCTTGCCACGGCGCTGCTGGCGGCGGGGGTTATCCTGGGCGTGGCATCGTTTGTGACGGGCATCTGCTTCCACGACACGGTGGCGCGGGGCATTCCCGAGACGGTGTCGGAAGGCTCGATATAGGCGTAGGCGCCGAGCGTGGGGTTGCCCCCGGCGAGACGGTCGACACCGTCGATATCGAATACCGTCAATTCGGATACGTAGGCAGGATTGCCGGCCCCTATGGCCGGCGACCCTGCCTTCAGCCGGTAGTTGAAATAGTAATCGTCGCGCACTGTGAGGAAGAGGGGGTCGCTGTCCCAGAGGCACGAGATGAAATGGTCGTCGTCGGAGCCGGTCTCCTTGAAGAGGATGTTGCGCATGAAGACGTCGGTGCCCTCGAGGGTCTTGACATTGATCGAAGGGGTCATGCCGTAGATGATGCCGTTGGCAAACGATGCCTTCATGAGGGGGGCCGCGGAGCCGTCGGCCTCTTCGGGGAGGCAGTGGTAGAGGGAGAGCATCGGCTCGGGCGAGATGGCGAAGAGGTAATAGTTGGCGATGGTACACTGCGAGAAGTCGTGGCGTCCGCCGGTGAGTCGCACCACGGCCTCGGCGGCGTCGGAGAAGCAGACGCCGGCGGCGTCGACCCATGCGTGGCGCGAGTCGAGGGCGGTGGCCTGCGAGTTGTGGAGCCAGCTGTTGACGATGAGGAGCTTGCGGCGGTCGAGCGTTCCGCAGGAGTCAACGGTGACGCCGGCGACCGTGGAGCGCATGTCGACGTATTCGAGGCGGTTGTCGAAAGACTCCGGGGCGAACCTGATGCCGCGCCATTGGCCTGCGAGGATGTCGTAGCCCACGTCGGGGAGCACGTTGTCGAGCCTGTCGCCGCGCATGTCGATGAGTCGGCCGGGCTCCCCCACCGCCTCGAGGCGTCCTCTGACGGCGAGCAGCGCCTTGTCGTGGAAGAGGAGCTTCACGCCGGGGAGGATGCGGAGGGTGGCGCCGGGCTCCACGCTGAGGGAGTCGAACACCACGTAGGGCATCTCGGGCGTGAGCGTCATGTCCTGCTCGAGGCGCAGGCCGCGCAGGCGGCGCACGTTCTGCCCCCATGCCTCCACCTCTACGGTCTGCGAGGCGTTGGCGAGGGTGAAGTCGAGCTGGTCGGCGGTGAGCGAGGGCTCGGCGCCCTGCGACTCGGGGATGAAACACTCTATGAATATATATATGGAGTCGCGGCCCCGGATCTCCACGTCGGAGAAGGTGGAGCCGCTCATGCCGTCGACGTTGAGGGAGAAGCGTGAATCGGGGTTTCGGAAAGCGATGCGTGAGATGGTGACGCCCTTCTTGTTGGGATTCCTCACCACGAGACGCGCCGTGGGGGTGCCGACGCCGGTGAAGACGGTGTCGAAAGCCACGGTGTCGGTGGAGAAGATGAGTCTTTCGGCCGGGGAATCGGTGAAATCGTCGTTGATGCAGGAAGTGGCGATTAAACCAAAGAGAGCCACGAATGTCAATAAGAGTGAGCGCATATTCTTCATGATAGGGAAACGCTCCGGGGCGATGATATATTGCCCGGACCACTATAGACATTTTTTACAGGTAAATGAAATACATGCTCATAGCCGGAGAGGCATCCGGCGACCTCCATGCCTCGCATCTGATCAGCTCGTTGAGGAGTGTTGATGCGGACGCCGAGTTCCGGTTTTTCGGAGGCGACCTGATGGAGAAGGCGGCGCGTCGACGCGCCGACCTCCGTTACGAGGCGATCAACGTGATGGGGTTTTCGGAGGTGGCCCGCAAGATTCCGGCGATCATGCGCGGGCTCCGGCTCGCCAAAGACATACTGCGGGATTTCCGTCCCGACGTCCTCATATTGGTGGATTTCGCGGGTTTCAACCTTCGGCTGGCGTCTTATGCCTCGAAGACCGGGATCCGCTGCGACTATTTCATCCCGCCGAAGGTGTGGGCGTGGAAGGAGTGGCGCGTGCGCCGCATCCGGAAATACATCAGCCACGTCTACTGCATCCTGCCGTTCGAGGCATCGTTTTTCAAGGCGCGCGGGGTGGATGCGAAATATGTGGGCAACCCGTCGGTGCAGGAGGTGGAGCATGCCATGGGCCATATCCCGCCGAAGAAGCATTTCATGGAGCGTCAGGGGCTGAGCGACGACAGCCGTCCGATCATCGCGTTGCTGCCGGGGTCGCGTCTGGGGGAGATACGCAATAACCTGCCGGTGATGATAGCGGCGGCGAAGCGTTTTCCCGACTATCAGTATGTGGTTGGGGCGGCGCCGTCGGTGCCGGAGAAATTCTACCGTGAGGTGGCGCAGGACCCCGGACTTCACGTGGTGTTCGGATGCACGCCGGTGCTGGTGAAGTATTCGGAGGCGGCGCTGGTGACGTCGGGGACGGCGACGCTGGAGACGGCGCTGATCGGCACGCCGCAGGTGGTGTGCT
>USHH01000130.1 GCA_900554345.1 uncultured Bacteroidales bacterium
GGCCGAGACGCGTGCCCGCCCTGGGCTTGCGGTGGCCCTGCGGAATGCGTCCCTCCACGCCGGCGATCATCTGCCTGACGGGATGCGACTCGGGAGGCCCCTGGGTCACCATCCTCACCAGGTCGGTGTAGTCGTCGGCCCTCGCCCCGGCAGGCACCAGGGCGCAGAGCGTCAGCATTCCTATAAGGAGAGAGCGGATGTCCATCAGTCGGAGTCGTTTTTACGGGTTTTCTCCTTTCCTTCCTTACTGTCGGCGGAGGCTCCGGCCTCCGCTGCCTTGCGCTTGTGCTCCATGAGCAGCGGGGCGCCGAAGAGTATCCATGCCGCGCAGGCCACGAAGGCGAGGAAAGTGCATCCGGCGAGGATGAGCATCTTCTTGGGGCTCGCCGGGCGTATGGGCACCGTGGCGGGAGTCACCGTGGCGTAGACGGGAGTGTTCTCCTGCACCTTGGCCTTGGCGAGCTGGAGCTGCTGCGAGGTCTGGTTGTAGAGGTTGAAGGCGAGCGTGGCCTCGTTCTCGAGGCGGTCGCGTGTGGTCTGCGCCGAATAGAGTATCAGGCCCTGGTTGCGGTCCTGGTAGTCGGCATAGCGCTGCTGGGCCTCATAGTAGGCCTGCTTGGCCTCCCGGTTGATTTTCTCGGCATACTCGAGGTCCTTGCGGGCTTTGTTGGTGCGGTAGGCGGTGACGTATTCCTGGAGGCGGGCCACCACGGTGTCGGCGAGCATCGCGGAGACCATGGGGTCCTGCATCTCGACGGAGATGGTCACCACATTTGTCTTGGCGTCGATGTTGGCGCTCACGCGGCTGTTGAGGGCCATCACGAGGGCGTTCTCCTCGGGAGTGAGGTGGAAGGTGTCGATGGCGTGTGATGCCGAGTCTGTCTTCTCGCCCCCCTTGATGGCGCCGATGAGCTTGCCCGGAAGGCCCATGACCATCGACCACCAGGGGGCCTTGGTCTCGTCCTTGAGGAATTCCCTCACCGTCATGCGCTTCTTGCCGTCGATGTCGGTGACGGGCACGTCGAAGAGGCTCACGGCGAAGGGCACCGAGCTCACCACATCGGGATAGAGCTGGGGATAGACGGCGTCGGCGCCGCCGGTCTGCATGTTGCCGAATCCGGCCATGGCGGCGAGGGCGCCGAGACCCGCCGCTCCGGAGCGCGAGTTGGTCGACTCGGGTGCGAGCTTCACGGTGGTGTTGTATTCACGCGGTATGCTGAACGCGATCACGAGGCCGGCCACGGCGCCGAGGATGCTCCACTTGAGAAGCATGCGGCGGTGGCTCCAGAGGTTGGCGGCCAGCTCCAGCAGGTCGATTCCCTTTCCCCCGCCGCCGTTGGCGGGGGAGGCGTATGCGTCGGCGCCATTGATGTCGGCGCCGCGCTTTATGTCGTCTTTATCGGTATCCACTTTTAAGAAAGATAATATGGGGAAGTATTTCAGGATTGATGCTCACGGGGATCAGCGCCTGAAGAGGCTGGCGATGGTGGCGGCCATGGTGGCGAGCGAGCCGAACGACGAGGCGTATGCGAGGATCTTGCCGAGGGTGTCGCCCGAAGGCTGCTTGGCGGGCACTATGATATGGCATCCGGGCTCGATCACGGTGTTGCGGCCACCCTTGGCCACCGATCCGTTCATATACACCACGAAGACGCTGCTCTTCTTGGCCATGTTGCCGTAGCCGCCGGCCTGGTGTATGTAATATTTGAGCTTCTTGCCGGGCTCGAACACCACGGTGTTGGGAAACATCACCTCGCCTGAGATCTTTACCGTGCTCTGCATCTCGGGCACGAAGATCTTGTCGCCGGGCTTGAGCACGAGGTCGTAGGTGGAGCCCGGGTTGGCGAGCGCCATGGGGAGGTTGATGCCGACGCTGTAGCGGTCGGCCACGTTCATCTTCGCCATGGAGATCGAGTCGCCGCTCTCGGAGTCGGCGTTCATCATGGCGAGTCGGAGCACCTCCTCGCGGGCCACCTTCTCGTCCTGTGTGAGCTGGCGGGTGAGCGACGCTCCCTGGATGTAGGCGCTCTCGAGCACGCCGCCGGCACGCTTCACCATGTCGGAGAGGCGCTCGTTGCGCCGGCTCAGCGTGTAGTCGCCGGTGAAGAGCACCTCGCCGTCCACACCCACTACGCCCTGGGGCACGTAGGTGGGGCTCTTGCGGATCTCCACGATGTCGTAGGGCTGCAGTATGAAGTCGTCGGTGCCGTCGTTGTCGAGGCCGTCGGCTATGGAGAAGGTGAAGATCTCGGCCACCTGCTCGGAAGCCTCCGTGGAGGCGGGGTCTACGATGCGGCGGCTCACGTCGACGCGTGCCGTGGAGGCGCCCTGCAGCAGGCCTCCGGCACGTATTATCAGGTCCTTGATGGTGGTGCCTTCGGCATAGGAGTAGTCGCCGGGGAAGGCCACGGGGCCGGAGATGGAGAAGTCGCCGCGCTCTATGATGTCCTGGACGCTGGCCACCTCTATGATGTCGTTGCGGTGGAGCGCCACGTCGGGAGCGCGCCCGGCGAGGATGTCGCCGAGATCCACGGAAATCACCTCCAGAGTGAGGTCGGGCCCCTCGCGGTATATCATCACGCGGCGGGTGTAGGCGTCTTCGGCGAGGCCGTCGGCTTTCGCGATGAGGTCGCCGATGGTGGTGATGTCGCCGCCGATGGCGTATGTGCCGGGGCGGAGCACGGCGCCCTTGAGCTCGGCGCGGTTGGTGTATCGGTCGGTCACCATGCCGATGGTCACGATGTCGCCGTCCTTTAGGCGGTAGGATGAGAACTGGTCTTTCGATACATTGAAGAGCTCGTTCTCGAGGCCGCTCTGTCGCTCGAGACGCACCATGTCGGAATAGGCGTCGCCGGCGAAGCCGCCGGCATATCCGAGGAGGTCGGCCACTGTCTCGTTGGCCTTCATCTCATAATACATCGGGCGCTTCACGTTGCCCTCGACGCTGATGAGCTCGCTGTAGGGGGGCACGATGATGACGTCGCCCTCCTGGAGGCGTATGTTGCCGGCCTGGCGCCCGTTGAAGAGATAGTCGTAGATGTCGACGTCGGCCACCTTGCGGCCGTTGCGGAGCACGCGGATGTTGCGGAGCGAGCCGATGTCGTTGATGCCTCCGGCGTTGTAGAGGGCGTGGAACACTGATGAGAAGGGCGACATGCGGAAGGTGCCCGGGGTGGCCACCTCACCCATCACGTCGACCTGTATGGAGCGGATGTCGCCGAGCGTCACGTTGATGTCGGTGACGTCGCCGACGCCGGCGTATTTGCGTGCGAATACGTCCTTGATGTGCCTGTTGGCCTCGTTGATGGTCATGCCGTTGAGGTAGACGGGTCCGAGCTGGGCTATCATGATGCTCCCCTCGGGAGAGATCACCTCGCGGAGGTGGTCCTCGCTGGCTCCCCATATGTCGATCACTACCTCGTCGCCGGGGCCGAGGCGGTAGTTCTGTGGAGTGGCCATGTTCTCGTTGGGCTCGAATGTGAGGCTCTCGGCGTTGAAGATCTCGTGGCCGTAGATCAGCCGGTCGGGCTCCTCATCCTCGAAATAGTAGTATTGTGCGTCTTCCTCCTCTCCGGGGAGTGTGGTCTCCTCGTCTTCATAGAGCAGCAGCTCGTCGTCGGCATATTCCGCCTCCTGCTGCTGTCGGCTGCGCATCGAGCGCTGGTTTCCCTTTGTCTTCCTGGTGTTGGACTTCGTCGTCCTGGTGTTTTTCCGGCGTGCGGTGGTTTCCTCACTGCGCTTGCGGGTGCCTTTGCCCACGCTCTTGCCCTGGGTCGACTTCGAGCCGTCGGCCGAGGCGTTCTGCTTGTCGTAGTTGGCTTTGATACGCTTCACCTGCTCGGGGGTGACTCCCTTGGCGAGGAGCTCCTTGCCGATCTGCTGCTCGCTCTTGCCGGCGGCGGCCTGCGTCTTGATGTAGTTGAGCACCTGCTCGTCGGTGAGCGCGAAAGATGGCATTGCGGTCAGCAACGCAAGTATCAGGAAAAGTCGGCTTAATTTCATCTGAGTTATAACGATTGTCGATGTTAGCTGTAGGGTGTGAAGGGGGCTTTCGGATGGCTTTCGGCCACAAGCGCCCAAGAATACTGCAAAATTAATAAAAAGACCCGCATCACGCAAATATTTAAGATGTTTTAGGATAGCGCGGATCGGTAAGCGGGCTGAAAATGGAAAAAGGGCGCCTGCCGGGGTGCCCTTAGGGAATGGATGGATAAGTCAGTGTCGCCCTCAGACCGCGTCTGGGTTCATCACCGCGTAGGGGGCGTTGTTGTCGAGGTGTTTCTGATATTTCATGTTCTCCACCTCCTCCTCCAGGATCTTCTTGATCGATTCGATGGCGTCCATTGTCAGCGGCTTGTAGTCGGCATAACGGTCGCGGTGCTCCCAGCTCACCTCTGTCACCTTCGGTGTGGTGTAGTAGGCGAATGTCTTGCCGGGAAATTTCTTTTTCAGGTAGTCGTTGAGCTCTTTCTCCACGGCTGCCAGTGGCGAGGGATGCTCGTAGGGGTTGGTCGAGTAGTCATCGAATTCCACCTTATATCTGTCGGAGTCGCCGAAGCTCACGATGAAGAGTCTTTTCTTGCTATCCATAATCCTGATGTGTTGAACGTGTTTTTATTTACGGGTTTGTCTGCTAATACAACACCGCGGAGGGACTAAGGTTCACGTCTCGCTCTGGCGCGCCACGCTGTTTCGGTCTTTTTTTCCACGACAACGCGCCCGGAGGGGGTGTCGCGGGTGTGATATTCTGAAAAAAACCGATTAAAACAAGGATATCAAAAATTTTTTATTATTTTTGCAATTTTTAAGGAGACTATATATATATGACACTTGAGCAGAGAAAGAATATCGCCCTCGACCATCATCGCCGCGGCTACAACTGCGCCCAGTCGGTGGCTCTTGCATATTCCGACCTTATGGCGGCGGAAGAATCCGTCGTTGCCAATGCCACGCAGGCTCTCGGCGGCGGCATCGGAGCCATGGGCGAGACATGTGGCGTGGTGACGGGCATGGCCGTGGCCGTAGGGCTCATCGAAAGGGCTTCCGTCGCCGACAAGCCGAAGACATACAAGGCCATGAAGGAGCTCGGCAACGGGTTCAGGGCCGTCAACGACGGGCGCATCCTCTGCCGGGAACTGAAACGTCCCGGCGCCTCGAAAAGCTGCGACGCCCTGATTGCCGAGGGCGTCGAGCTTCTCTACAAGCGGTATTTCCCCGCCGACTGACGTCGCGGCAAGACAGGAGGAGCCATGGCGACAGAGAAAGAGACATACGACAGGATAATAATGGAGCGCACCGAGAAGGTGATGAAGGCGATGGCGCCGCGCGTCACCCCGGAGGAGCTCGCCATGCTCCGCGAGGCCGCCGGGCTCGCCCGCGAGGCCCACGAGGGCCAGAAACGCAAGACCGGCGAGCCATACATACTCCATCCCATCGCGGTGGCCGACATCGCCGCCGAGGAGCTCCAGCTCGGCGCCGCCCCGGTCATGGCCGCCTTCCTCCACGACGTGGTGGAAGACACTCCATACACTCTCGAGGACATCCGCAAACGCTTCGGCGAGGATGTGGCCTTTCTGGTCAGCGTCGTCACCAAGCGCAAGAAGAAGGTCTACGAGAGCTCAAAGCAGGTCGACAACTACCGCCAGATTCTCGACTCTGTGAAATATGACGTCAGGGCTATCCTCATCAAGCTCGCCGACCGCCTACACAACATGCGCACCCTTTCCTCCATGCGCCCCGACAAGCAGATGAAGATCGCCGGCGAGACCGACTATTTCTATGCCCCGCTGGCCAACAGGCTCGGCCTCTACAACGTGAAGACGGAGCTGGAGAACCTCAGCCTCCGTTTCCGCTGCCCCATCGACTACGCCTCTGTCGACAGCATGATCAGGCGCGACGAGGAGGCCCAGCGCAAGCGCCTCTCCCATTTCCGCGGCGAGATCGAGAAGACGCTGCGGGAGGCCGGATTCGAGGTGGAGGTCAGGATCGTCTACCGCCGCCCCTACAGCATCTGGCGCAAGATGAAGAAATATGGCGACGACTTCAACCATCTGAAATACCGCCACTTCACTGAAATCGTCTACTCCCATTCGGCATCGGTGTCGGAGAAGGAGATGGCCCTCCGCATCTACAGCGTGCTCACCGACCGCTTCCGCGAGAAGCCCGGAGGCATCACCAACTATATCGACGCCCCGAAGGAGAACGGCTACCAGAGCTTCCACCTCAAGCTTCTCGCCGACTTCGGCCGCTGGCAGGAGGTGCACATCAGCAGCCGGCGCATGGTGAGGGCCTCGCAGCTGGGATGCATGGCCTCGGAAGGCGACCGCGAGGGGGGCACGTGGCTTGAGAAATTCCGGGAGGTGCTCCGCGACATAGCCTCGCAGGAAGACCCCTCCAAAGACTATATGCAGAAGGTGGTGAGCTCCTTCTACAACGACGACCTGATGGTGTTTTCCTCCACGGGTCGCCCCGTCGTGCTGCCGCAGCGCGCCACGGTGCTCGATTTCGCCTACGAGATCGGACGTGAGCTCGGCGAGCACGCCCGCTATGCCCGCGTCAACGGCTTCCTCACCCGCCCGCCGTAGGGC
>USHH01000131.1 GCA_900554345.1 uncultured Bacteroidales bacterium
CATTCATCCGCGTCTGCCCGGCCCCGCCGGTTTTTCTTTATAAATACAGAATGTCAGCGCATCAGCACTCTGGGGAGCAATGTGCGCGTGATGTCGCCGAAGCGCACCTTATAAGCCTTGGCGGCCGCGTCATAGCCCTCCACCACACCCTCGCCAAACACCTTATGGCGCACCGGAGTGCCGGGCGCCATCACGTCCCCGGCTTCGTCGTGGAGCTCCGCGTTGAGCATATCGACCACCTGCCGCGTGCCCGCGGCCAGCGAAGGGTCGGGATTGCCCTCTACCTGAAGATAAGGCTCCGGCACCTCTGAGAGGAAACGCGAGGGATACTTAAGGGCGCCGGTGTCGTTGAGATACCCCTCCGACTCCATGAGATAGAGGCGCGAGCACGCTCGCGTCACCGCCACATACATCAGCCGGCGCTCCTCCTCCTCGCCGTCGTTGCGCCGCTCGCGGATGGAGCGGTGGTTGGGGAAGATTCCCTCAGTGAGGCCGACGATAAAGACGGTGTTGAACTCGAGTCCCTTTGCCTGGTGGATGGTCATCAGGCGTACCCTGTCGGCATCGGCGTCACGGTCTACATTGGTGTAGAGCGCAATCTCCTGGAGATAGGCCGGCAGGCGCATGTCATCGTCGTCGAGCCTCGTGGCCTCGAATTCCTTCATGGCTCCGATAAGCTCTGCGATGTTCTCGAGGCGCTCCTCCTGCTCGTCTGTGCGGTAGATGTCGCCGAGACCGGTAGCCGTAAGCACCCTGTCGGTGAGGTCGGAGACGGTCATCGTCTTTGCCCACTGGCGCGCCTCGTCGATAAGCCTAAGGAAAGCGGCTGTCTGCTGACGGTTGAAGGGGCGCTCCCCGGCGTGGCGGCGCAACACGGGCAGAAGGTGGTCGCCCTCCTCCTCCGCGATGTCGGAAAGCTTCTTTAGAGTGGAGGCGCCGAACTTGCGCGCCGGCAGGTTGATGATCCGGCGGAAGGCCATGTCGTCGGCATCGGAGGCGATGAGCCTCAGATAGCTCACCACGTCCTTGATCTCGCGACGCTCGAAGAATCGCACGCCGCCCCACACTGTGTAGGGTATCCTGTGGCGTAGCAGCGCCTGCTCCACATTACGGGAAAGGAATGAGCTGCGGTAGAGCACGGCGAAGTCGTCGTATTTCATCTTCTCGCGTGTCACGCCCTCCTCTATCACCTCGGCGATGTTGTCGGCTTCCTCCTTCTCGGTCTTGAAATGATGGTAGACCGGAAGGCGCTCGTTGAGTCTGCGCGTGAATAGCTCCTTCTTCACGCGGTTGACGTTATGGTCGATGATGAAGTTGGCCACATCGAGGATGTCGGGCGTGGAGCGGTAGTTCTCGTTGAGTATGATGTCGGTGTCGGCCTTGAAGTCGATGAATATCTTCGGATTTCCGCCGCGCCACTCATAGATGGCCTGGTCGGGGTCGCCCACCACGAAGAGGTTGCCGTGGCGTCGGGTTATGGCGTGCAGCAGTTTCCAGTCGTCGGCGCTGCAGTCCTGCACCTCGTCGACCATCACGTAGTTGAGCTTGTCGTTCCAGTAGTCGCTGGCGTCTTTGAAACGGTCGAGGATATAGAGCGTGAAATACAGCAGGTCGTCGAAGTCGAGCGCATATTGCTTCAGCTGCAGCCTTATGTATCTGACAATGGCGTCAGGACACTGCGGGCTTGAGGCCGGCAGCAGATGCCTGCTGATGTATGCCGCCGGGTCGTAACCCTTGTATGCGGCCACGCTTTTGAGGAAACGCTCGGCAGTGGTCTTCTTGCGGTCGATACCGAAATCCTGCATTGCCTGCCTGGCGAGCTCCACGGCATCGGTCTCGTCGATGACGAGGAAGTTTTTAGGAAATCCTATCCTGTAGATCTCGCGTCGCAGAAACTTCACGCAGAAGCTGTGGATCGTGCAGATGAAGTCGTTGACACTGCCGCCGTCGACCATTCCGGCTATCCTCCGCTTCATCTCCCTTGCCGCCTTGTTGGTGAAGGTAAGGCAGAGTATGTTGCCTGGGCTGATGCCGATGTCGTTGACCAGGTACGCGAACCGATGGGCGAGCACGCGGGTCTTGCCGGAGCCGGCCCCGGCCACGACCCTCACCCTCGCCTCGGTGGCCTCCATTGCCTTTACCTGCTGCCGGTTGAGTGTCTGCACTTGCTGTGTCACTTATAGATGAGCACGCTTGCGAGCGAGGCAATCCCCTCGCGGCGTCCTGTGAAACCGAGCCCCTCGGTGGTGGTTGCCTTCACCGACACCCTGTCGGAGTCGATCTGCATCACGCGCGCCAGACAGCTCCGCATCTCGTCGATGCGGGGACTGAGCTTCGGAGCCTGGGCCATGATCGTGATGTCGGCGTTGCCTATCTTCCAGCCTTCCGCCTCAAGCAGACGGCACACTTCGGCGAGAAGCCTCTTGCTGTCGGCTCCCTTGAAGCGGGGGTCGGTGTCTGGGAAATGGTATCCTATGTCGCGGAGGGCTGCGGCGCCGAGAAGGGCGTCGCAGAGAGCGTGGATCGCCACATCGGCGTCGCTGTGGCCGAGCAGCCCCTGGGAATGCTCGAGGCGGATGCCGCAGAGCCAGAGCTCGCGTCCATCGGCGAAGCGGTGTACGTCGAAGCCTTGCCCTGTACGTATATCATTGATTTCCATATTTTATCTTATCTGCGGCGCTTGCCGAGGATGTCACGTAGGCCGTCCATATCGAAGGTGAGGGTAAAACGCAGAGTCTGGTCGAGAGGCGAGCTCTGCGCAGTGGCGAGCATATACGAGGCGTCGAGTTTCACCACATTGAGCGAGAAGCCGGCACCGAAGGCGAAATAGGATCGGCCGCCCTTGTTGGCGTTCTCGTAGTTGTAGCCCATACGCACGAAAAACTGCTGGTTGTAGGCATACTCGGCGCCGAAGGAAACGTTGATTTCCTGGAGCTCCTCCTTGAAGCCGCCGGGGGCGTCGGTGAAGCTCTTGAAGATGCCGGAGATAGGGCTCATGGTCTCCCATTTCTCAAGGGCGTTGTCATATTCCTCCTGACCCTCGGGGGTGCTGATGTCGTAGTCTTTCTGACGTGGCTTCGTCGGCACGAGCAGCTTGTTGAGGTCGAGGCCGAAGGCGAGTGTGTTGTAGTCGGCGAGCGGGAACATGAAGTTTGCTCCGAGCCTCAGGTTGGTCGGGAGGAAAGCGTAGTTCTCGCCATGGTCGTAGCTCACCTTCGTACCGATGTTTGAGATGTCGAAGCCCCAGGCGAACTGGCACTCGTTGCGCCCTATCATGGGATAGGTGACGTAATAACCGGAGATGTCGGCTGAGAAGGCGCTGGCTGCGGTGTTCTGCTCGCCGCTGTAGGTGTCTTCGTAAGAGAGGTCGGAGAGGATGTAGCGGAGCACTACTCCCATCGAGAACTTATCGGAGAGCTTGCGGCTGTAGCCGAGGTCGAAGGCGAACTCGTAGGGGTTTATGGTCTGCACATTGGAGAAACCCTCCTGGTCCATCGTCACCTCGCCGAGAGAGAAATAGCGCAGCGATGCGCTTAGGGCCTGGTTGTCGTTGCTTCCGAGCTTCCAGTATCCCGTGAGGTCGGCGAGGAAGATGTCGTTGACGATCTTGCGGAGCCACGGGGTGTAGGATATCGCGAGCCCTCCTGTGCTGTAGGCGAAGGCATATTTCGAGGGGTTCCAGAACTGGGAGTTCATGTCAGGGTCGGTCGCGGCGCCGAGATTACCCATACCGGATCCCCTTGCATCGGGAGTGATGCTGAGGGTTGTCACGCCGGTGTTCACCGGGTTGAAGTCGTTGTCTTTTATGTCGTTCTCTGCTTGCGCGGCGAGTCCCCGGGTCATCATCAGGGCCACGCCCAGCAGCATCACCGCTCGCTGGTAAAATCTCATTTTGCTGGCTTGTTTAGGTAAAGAGGCGCCACGGCGCCATGATAATTGGCGGAGGGCGTGCGGCTGAGGCGCCGCCCCTCTACTTGATAACTCAAAAAGGATGTGATTATTGCCCGCCGGAGCTTGTTGGCCTCAACGCAGCGGTATGTCGAGCACCGTGACTCCGCCGATTTCGGCAGTGAGTCGGGCGGGATGCCGCAGCTTCACGCCCTCGCTGTGGAGTGCCGTGAGTATCAGGTCGCCTGTCTTGAGAGTGTTGTTGACGCTGGCGAGCTCCACGGCGGCCGCCGCATCTCCATTGGCCATGGAAGCTGTCCACACGGCGGCAGTCTCGCCGTCGACCTTCACCGTTATGTCGGGAAATGTCAGCTCCGTGCCGTCGGCGGGAGAGTCATAGGGCAGGAAGTCGCCGCATATAAGCGCTCTGTCAAACACGAGGGCGGCGCCGTCGGGAAGGCCGCGGCTCCTGAGCCGGGCGGGGAGGTTGGCCGGGCGGATGTTGACGGCGGCCGTGTAGTCAGTGAAATACCTGCGGGCGACGCATTTGCCGAGCTTCTCGATTCTGACGGCAGGAGAGACGAAGGCGAGGAATTCCGTATCGAAGTCGGGAATGAAGAAAGGGCGCTGCGAGCGCAGCAGGGTAGAGTCGGGAAGCACGCTGTAGGCTGCTTCGCGGCCCTGGGGGCCATAATTGCCCTCGATCACCGTTATTTTCATTTCTCGGGGTTGTTGAGTCGGTTGTAGATCAGCGCGAGGTGGGCGTAGATGGAAGTGTTGGCCATAACGATGTCCTGAGCCACTTTCACGCGGTAGGGAGTGAAGTTCCAGATAGCCTTTATTCCGGCCGCAATAGCGATGTCGGCGCAGTCCTGGGCACACTCCACAGGCACCGTGAGGATGCCTATGGATGCGGGATACGTGCGCATCACCTCGTAGATGCTGTCGATGTGATATACGGGCACCTCGCCTATCGAGGTGCCGGTGATCTTGGGATTCACGTCGAAACCCGCCACGATGTGCAGGCCGTAGTTGGCGAGACCGGAATCACGTATCAGCGCCGCGCCGAGGCTTCCGCAGCCTATGATGTAGGCGTTGTGGCGGTGGCGGAAGCCGAGAAAGTCATTGAGAGCCTCGGAGAGGGCACCCACCTCATAGCCTATCCTCGTCTTCCCCTTGAGCTGCAGGAAGGATAGGTCTTTGGCTATCTGCGAGGCGTCGACATTGAGTGCCCGCGAGATCTTGGTGGAGGAAACGAACCTGACGTTTCTCGCCTTCAGGATGTCGATATACGCGAGATACCAGGGGAGACGGCGGAGCGTTGGCTCCGGGAGCATTATCGTGCCGGGGGAATCCATATTGTTCATAATGTCATTCGGCGGCCACTGCGAGTTTCCTTGTCTTGGTGGCGGTGGCTCCCTTCTCCGTCTCCACTACGGCGCGGTAGAGGTAGATGCCTCTGGGCACACGCACGCCGCTCGAGTCGCGGAGGTCCCACGGGAATGAGATGGCGGCGTCGGAGCCTGTGGCCGACTTGCTGTCGCGGGTCCACACCAAGCGGCCGTTTAGGTCGATGACGTCGAGGCGGCATGCGAGGGTCTCCATGGGGCGGTCGGTGGTGATGTTGAAGACCACGCTCGTCTTGGCTGGATTGACGTCGGTGGAGACGTCGTAGAGCGTCGGGGCGGCGGCCACGTCGACGTTGAAGGTCAGCGAGGCCGACGAGGAGTTGTTGGCGTTGTCCCAGACGGTGAGCTCGAGCGTGTGGGCTCCGGCGTCGAGGCCGGAGAGCGGATATGTGAGGGAGCCGGCGGTGATGTCGTCAGCGGCCGGCAGGTAATACGATGCGAGGTCGTCATAGTAGGTCTTGCCGTCGAGGCAGAGGGAGAGACGGTGGCCGAGTCCGGCCTCGGAGACGTTGATGCCTGAGGGGTCGGAGAAGGCGGCGAGCACAACCGGGCTGGGGTTGACCACTCCCCCGTCGGCGAAGCTGTCGCCGTTGAGCACGAATCGCGAGATCTCGGGGCCCTCCACGTCGATAGGCGCCGACTCGTCGTAGCCGTAGACGTAGAAGCTCTCGGTGGCTCCGGAAGCCTCGCGCCCGGTGTTGTCGAAGGCGTAGATGTGGAGCAGGCCCGGGTTGTAGTTGTTCTCGATTTCGGCAGGCATGAGGATTGTGGTCTGCCAGCGGCCGCTGGTCACGTTGACGCGGCCTGTGTATAGCTTTGTCTTTCGGTCGTTGTAAGTCACCGGGGTGCCGGCCGTGCCGTTGCCGTTGGTGGTCACCACCCTTTCGGCGTCGAAGAGCGTGAGGGCGGCCGTGCCGTTGAAGTCAGCGGCTTCCGCGCCGGTGAGGTCGGCTATATGACCCGACACGGCTACGCGACCTCTGGCCGGAAGCTCGGGGAAAGCGCCGTCGTCGCTGACGGCCATGCCCCCTATGGAGTCGATGCAGACGCGGAGGTCAACGCCCGGGAGGCGCAGCGAGGGGTCGCCCATCATGCCGTAGCGCAGGGAGTTGTCGCCGCTGCGGTTGGAGGAGAGGTAGGCGTTCTTGCCGTCGATATACCAGTCGCCCACACGCGGACGCGAGCCGTCGGGTCGCCGGCGGGTGACGAACTGGGGCGTGGGCCTGATGTGCTGTC
>USHH01000132.1 GCA_900554345.1 uncultured Bacteroidales bacterium
TCAACGAGCCAACCACGCATACGCATTTCATTATAGATGACATTCTCCATGATGTCGAAGCTGTCGGAGATGTCGGGCATCTTCACGTATCCATCCTCATTTGTGACGGCGGAAAGGACCTTGCTCTTCTTGCCGCGCACCCATCTGTAAAAGCCGACGTCGGCACCCGGAATCGGTTTCTGGTTGGAGGAACCGACCACATATATCCTTCCATCCGAAGGATTGCCCCGGTCGATGGAAGTCATGATCATGATGTCGGAGACCTCAAACGTCACGCCTGAATAGTAATAGTCTCCGTTCCTCTCCTGGGCGGCCGACGGCTTGCCGGCAGTGGCTTTCAATACATAATGGCCCGGCTTCAGGCCCTGAAGCGTGAAGCGGGTGGATGTAGAAAACGGGAAATAGTCGGGACGCGCGACCTCCACCCCGACGCTGACGCGCGAGGCGGCAATCGTCTGGAGCTGGGCCGGGGTGGCATGATTGAGGGAGACGCCTTCCGGAATCCTGTAGGCCGACACCCGGACGTCGTCAGCGTTCATGACATGCAGGTCGCCCTCCACAGGAGAGCCGCACACGAAAGCCGACTTCATCGAGGCGCGGACATCGTGGCGTCCGGCATTCCACACACATTGCCTCACCATATCCCGGTAGGGAGCCGAGGGATGCGTGTCGAGGAAAGACGTCATCAGCCGGTAATAATCCTGGATCGACGGCAGGGAGTCGGCGTCATGAGCAGTACGGCTTCCGTCAAGGTCATCGATGCCGGCATAGCGGCAGTCGTAGAGCGAGGAGATGAGGGGGGCTATATATTCCGAGCCGCGATAGCGCGTGATCCAGTCGTAGAGATAGGCGGGACGCCTGGAACCCGGCACCGTGGCATAGGCGTTGCGGCAGACGGCAAGCACCATGGCCTGCACATTGCCGGCGTTTACCGCCCGGTAGATGAGACGCGAATATATGCCGCCCACCGGCGAAGCACTGCCGGCGACATTCCCGCCAAACGGGATGATGTCGCCACCCGGCCCCGGATAGAACGTATGCATCACGTCGATGGCCTGATAGTCGATGAAATCGGCGATTGTGAGATATGAGATCGCGTCGCATTTATCAAGAAGCGCGGCTATGTCACCGAGCGGCTTCTCTGCTGCATCGCCGGCTTCATTCCGGGCCCTTTCCGCAAGGGAGCGACATCTGTCGATGAAATTGGCCCGGCTCCAGGCGGAAGGGTCGTCGCCCTGTTCTCCGACCGGGATGGCGCGGCTGTCGAATGTCCAGCTGTCGGAAGAATAGATATCGGCATATAGCCTCGCCTCGAGTATCGCATAGAGGGCTGAATAGGGCTTCGGCGCCATAGTGGAGAGCGAGTCGAGAAGTGCGGCGCAACCCGCGGCATTGTCGGCGGATATGCTGTTGCTTGCTATCACGAGCTGGATCGCCGCCGCCATCTTCTTCTCCTGGGGCTCCCCATGGGAAGATAGCACGTCCCGTGCATTGTCGATCACCTTCTGAGGATAGGCGAAATCAGGCTTCGACAGCCCGGGGTGCTGTGGTTTTGACGCGTTCATCTGAAATACCGTTAGAAAAATGAAGACAGCCGCGAGAATCGTTCCTGCAGCTGCCGTCTTATATCCTTGATGGTTCATAACCTTAATCTTTAGTCACTGTTTGTTTTTGTTTTTCCTACCCTCCCTTTTGGTTTTCCTGTGCTCCCGCTTCATCTCCTTCATCTTCTGGCGGAACTTCTCTTCCGACGCCTTCATCTTGAAGATCTGCTTTGCAGTCAGGAATTTCTTGAAGCATGCGTCGTATCTGCGCTCTATCTCTGCGTCCTTCTCCTTGCAGAGAGTTACCGCGCGGCTCACCTCCTCATAGTCGGCGTCGGTGGCATTGTCGTCGGCCTCCACCTTCTTCTCGAGCTGACGTGTGGTGGAGAAATTCTTCCATTTCTCGTCGCTCATCCTGGTGTAAAGCTCGAAAAACTGCGGCTTCTGCTCCTCGGAGAGCTCCATCTCCTGGGCGAGATACTTGAGCTTGAACTCGTGGATCTCCTTCATCATCTTCTTGTTGGGACGCCCGGGGTCGTCTTGTGCGAAGCCGTTGAGGGAGAAAGGCAAGATAAGCAACAGTAGTATCAGATGTCTCATACGCTACATTAATTTAACTTTGAATATTCCGGGTCGAGCTCATAACCGAAATCGCGCTCGAAATCCCCTATCGACTCATACTGCGAGCTCATCTCCTCGATCATCTCATAGTCGGAGGCCTGCTCGGATGCGGCGGGAATCGACATGGGAAGCGGATCCTCATATTCCATCATAGCCTGGGCTATGGCCTGGGGAGGATTGTCAAGGCTGAGGTGGGAGGCCTGCGTGAAGTCGTGGAAGACCTTCATCATCATCCAGATGCCGGCAAACATGGCGGCAAGATATATGTAGGGTCTCACGCGATGCCACATCGACACTCGTGGGGGGTCTTTGGTCTCCAGGGGAGGAAGCTTCGGGATGATTTCGGCGGAGAGGCTTTCGAAATATCCGTCGGGCACCCGGAAGCCGGGGTCGCGACCAATTGTTTCTTCTAATCTTTCCTCTATTCGCATATTGATAAGCTTTTGATTTTTGACACCCGAAAGCTCCGGAGGTTTAAATGTATTGAAAAAAAAGAATGCAGGCTGAACAATCTTCCGCGAGCCGATGTTGTAATGATGCAAGCAAATTGTTTCATGATGTTAGGTTAGTTCGAAAAAGTATTATGGAAAACAGCGAGGCGCCGGATTGCGAAATCGGGCGTCTCTTTTTTACGCCCGGACATACCGCAGAAAAATTTCTTTCCCTCCGCGAACCATTTCAACCCCGGCCGTGTTATAGTATCAGAAAATCGTTTCATGATGTTAGGTTAGTTCGAAAATTATTATGGAAAACATTGAAGCGCCGGATTGCGAAATCGGGCGCTTCCGCTTTTTTTATGAAAAAATTTTCTCAGCCGCAGCAAACCATTTCAACCCCGGCTGTGTTATAATATCAGAAAATCGTTTCATGATGTTAGGTTAGTTCAATAAAGTATTATGGAAAACAGCGAAGCGCTTGGTTGTGAAACCGGGCGCTTTTACTTTGCGGAGATGTGGGGGTCTCGTCAGAGCCGCAATCAAAGCGAGGAAATGGCCTCGGCGATTTTCTTGGCTGCGTGATGGTAGGATGCCTTGAGGGCGCCGACGCTCGTACCGAGTATCTCGGATATCTCCTCGTATTTCATCTCGTCGAAATAACGCATGTTGAAGACGAGGCGCTGCTTCTCCGGAAGGCGCGCGATGGCCCTCTGGAGCTCCGCCTTCAGGTCGTCGCCGTCGAAATAGGGATCCGCCTCGATGTTGTTGAGCAGGAAATCGTCAGCTGCGTCATCGTCGAGCTGAAGCTTCTGGCGCTCCTTGTTGATGAAATTGATCGACTCGTTGACGGCGATCTTGAAGAGCCACGTGGAGAGCCTGGCGTCGCCCCGGAAATTGGGAAGGTTGTTCCAGGCCTTGATGAAGGCGTTCTGTAGGAGGTCGTTGGCATCGTCGTGGTTGGCCACCATCTTGCGGATCTGCCAGTACATCTTCTCGCCATAAAGCCTGATGACGGAGTCGAAAGCCGCCGCGGCCGTCTTGGGGTTGCGCAGCTGCTTCACGAGCTCTTTCTCATCGATTGGGGGTGTGTAGGGCATTTCCTATAAAAATTTGAGGTAAAATTAATATAAATTCTCAAAACAAGGATTGCCACCCCCTTTGAAATAACTTAATTTAACAAATTCCCGATTGCTTGTCTAATGCGTCAGGATGCGGAGATTAAGACGCATCAGGATAACTAAACCGGGAATTGAGCGTTTATATAATATAACCCGGAAAACAATCGACCAGTATGAAACCGAGACTCAAAGCCATTCTTACGGCTATCATCATCATCTCCGGCATCGCCACCGCCGGCGCGCAATATTACGAGATCGCCAACCGCCTCCCGAGCCTGCTCAGCCCGGCACTCTCAGGCAGCACCCGATATAAAGGATTCGTCGACGTGAGCTACGTCAAGGGATTCGGCAACCACAACGCCGACTTCCTGAGCGTCGCCACCTCGCAGGGTTTCCGCTACTCCACATGGTTCTACATGGGCGTCGGCCTCGGCTGCGACGTGCTCTTCCCGCATAAGGACGACAACTGGGGCAGCGGCTGGAACGACACCTCGCGCCGGTATGACGACTACACCGGCCACGGAAGCACCTCCACCGGAGTGATGATACCACTCTTCACCGACTTCCGTTTCAACATCGGAGGCATGGAGAGCCCCTCTTTCTTCATCAACCTCAGGGTAGGATGCTCATTCCTCATCGGCAACGACTACATCCGGATCGACAACGGCTACCTCACCAACAACGAGTATTTCTATCTGAAGCCCAGCATGGGTGTAAGGATACCCACCAATAAGAACAACCCCACGCAGGCCTTCAACATAGGCGTCACCTACCAACTGCTCACCTCCGACTATTGGTATTACAGCAAGAGCGACATCACCCTCAACGCATTGGGAGTGCAGCTGTCCTACGAGTGGTAGGGCGACGCTCCCGTCGCCAGGTGCGCCTCATGGATTAAAGGACAGGTATAAAAACTATAAGCTAAAATTTGCATGGAAGTGTAATTATTTGTAAATTTGGGGCAAAATTGACCACTTATCTCACCGGGCAACCGGCACATCAGAGAAACAAATAATTAGCTTCATGATCAACACCACCATCATCAAACTGGCCAGAACCGCGATTTTCGGCGCGGTGCTGGCAATGCCTTTCGGCGCCGACGCCATACGTGCGCGCCAGGGCGACATCATCGTGAGCCAGCCCGACGGCACCCAGCTCACCATCCGCCTCGAAGGTGACGAACGTGACCACAGCGTCTTCACTTCCGACGGCTATCTCCTCGTAGAGGGCGCCAACGGATGCTACAACTACGCACGTCTCGACTCCGACGGCAACATCAGCGATTCCGGCATCGCCGCCTCCGACGCCCGGATGCGCGGCGCCTCCGCCAGGGCTTTCCTCAAAAACGTCGATTCTCCCGCCATATACCAGGCACTCCAGCAGCGCGCGGAGGCCAGGATGGCAGAGCAGGCCGCCCACGCTCCCGCCGACGGCATGAAGAAGGGCATCGGCCTCTGCAAGACAAGCTTCCCCCTCTTCGGCACCCCCAAGGCACTCGTAATCCTTGTGGAGTATCAGGACGTGAAATTCACCACCGAGAACCCGCAGGAGTATTTCGACCGCATGTTTAACGAAGAAGGATTCAGCGACTACGAGGCCACAGGCAGCTGCCGCGACTATTTCGTGGAGAACTCCATGGGCCAGTTCGCTCCCGATTTCGACATCATCGGCCCTGTGGAGCTTCCCAAGAACATGAAATACTACGGCGGCAACGACGCCCGAGGCAATGACTCACATCCCGAGGACATGGTGATTCACGCCTGTCAGGCTCTCGACGACGAGATCGACTTCAGCCAGTATGACACCGACGGCGACGGATATATCGACAACATATATATCTATTACGCCGGCTACGGCGAAGCCGACGGCGGCTCCAACGACACCGTGTGGCCCCACTCCTGGGACCTCGACTACGCCGGCAAGCACCATACCTTCGACGGAGTGAAGCTCAACCACTACGCCTGCTCCAACGAGATAGACTTCGCCACCAAGCGTCCCGACGGCATCGGCACTTTCGTGCATGAGTTCTCCCATGTGCTCGGTCTGCCCGACCTCTACGCCACGACCTATACCTCCTCATTCACCCCGGGCCCGTATAACGTGCTCGACTACGGCCCCTACAACAATGAGGGACGCACTCCCCCGCAGTATTCCGCTTTCGAGCGCCTCGCCCTCGGATGGATGGAGCCCGAGGTGCTCGACAACACTATGGAGGGCACATTCTACCTGCTCCCGATCGACACCTCCAACCATGCATATATAATATGGGCCGAGGAAGGCAAGGAATATTTCCTCCTCGAAAGCCGCAAGCAGCAGAGCGGCGACACCTACATTCCCAACCACGGCATGCTGATATGGCACGTCGATTTCGTTCAGTCGGTATGGGACAGCAACTCCGTCAACAACACTCCCTCCCACCAGTATGTCGACATCATCGAGGCCGACAACATCAAGAGCGAGAACTCACGCCGCGGCGACGTATGGCCCGGCACCAAAAACAAGACCGAGTTCACCCCCGAGAGCAAGCCCGCCTTCAAGAACTGGGCCCGCAAGGGACTCGGCATCAGCATCACGGAAATCACCGAGGACGAGGAGCAGGGGCTCATCACCTTCTTCTTCAAGGGCGATAACTCGGGCGTGAGGGAAGCCGCCGGCGAGCGCGGCTGGACCATCAGCGG
>USHH01000133.1 GCA_900554345.1 uncultured Bacteroidales bacterium
CTCTTCATATATGCGGGCCGCTTATTGTCTCTTCTCGCGTTTCGGACGGAAGTCCATGCGGTAGGCTATCGAGAGGGTGACGTAGCGCGGCAGCGCCATGTAATGTGTCTCCACGCGCCCTAATGCGTTTATCTGATAATCGTAGTTCCTGGTCTGCGCCAGCATGTCGTAGCCGTCGAGGCGCAGCGTGAGCGCTCCCTTCAGCATGGTGTAGGAGGCGTAGGCGTTCCAGAGCACTCTCGTGTCGTTCATCTCCTTCTGCGAGTAGCCGCTTCTGGAGGTTATATTGAGGTTTGTGCCGATCTCGAACCCGAATCCGAAGCGGTACATCCCTCTGAAGCCGTAGGTGATGCCCCAGGCATTGTAATTGTCAAATTCCCGGTCGCCGTACGTGTGGTCGTATGTGGCAAAACAGTTCACCCCGAAATAATACCTCTCCTTGTCGAATTCCTTCGCGAATCCCGGATTGAGGTTGAACTGCAGCTGGGTGTTCTTTACCCTCTGCTTCTGCGGCTCCATGTCGACTCCTATCATGTTGGCATACTGCGACTGCCCGTAGCCGATGAAGGCATGGATGTTGAATGGCTTCTCTCCATTGTGTCCCAGACGGATGTCGGTGTAGTATCGGAGATTGAGGTGATAGTTGCCCGACACGTTGTAGCTTTTGTAGGTCCTGACGCCCGTCTGGCTGTCGTAGCGGTAGCCCCGGGTGATGTCGTTCTCGATCCAGCTATAGTTTGCGGTGAAGGTGTGGGTCGGTCTGCTGGGCGAGAAGTAGCCGTAGACAAGCCGGAAGTCGTTGCTCACCGAGTTGCGGAGGTCGGGATTCCCCTCGCGCAGGTTGAGGGGGTCGGTGGTGTCGGTGAAGTCGATCATGTCGATTAGCGTGGGCATGTCGGGGGTGCGTTCATAGGTCAGGCGCGCCCATTGCGAGCGGTCGCTGCTGCGCCACATCAGGTAGGTGTCCATGATCCGGAAAAGGACATTGTCCTTGTTGATCCGGGTGTCGATGGCGCCGCGCACATAGTGTAGCCGCCGGTCGACGAAGGAGAGCTGCGGCGACACCTTGAAGTCGATAGTGCCGTTTCCGATAGGGAAGTCCTGCGTATAGAAGGGTCGCAGGTCATGGCGATGGGTCGTGAGGTGGCTGATGTAGCTGTTGGCGGGGTCGAATTCCGGCGTCATCCCGGCGAAGTCGCCGGGATTCACGGTGTCGTTGGTGGTAGACTGCAGCAGGTAGAGCTCCGAGCGGCGCCGCTCGCGGTCGAAGTTGTAGAAATACATCAGTCCGGTGGTGCCTCTCGGAATGTTGAAGTAATATTTGGCTCCGGCGTCGAAATGCAGGTCGCGGTTGGGCACCGGTATGTAGTGCTGCCTCAGCACCTGGTTGCTCTCCGGACGCGGGCCGTAGGCGATGTCGCTGGTGTTGTCGTTCTCGTCGCGGTAGTCGGAGTAGCGGCCGTTTATCCATATCGAGGTGAGGTCGGAGCTCTGGAGCACCTTGAAGAAGAATTCCGAGAATAGGGAGGCGTCGATGCCGTGGCGCAGCGACTTGCTGCGGCTCAGGCTGCGGTTCACGAGGTTTCGGCGGCTGAAGCGGTCTGACAGGAATATGTTGTCGATCTCCTCCTTGGTGATGCCGGGTATGTTGGCATTGAAGGTCGCGGCCGACGACTCCGATTCCGATTTGTTGTGGTTGTAGGAGAATGCCGGCTTCACGTCGAGGTTCCAGGTCTCGTGCTTGAGCCTGAGGGAATGCTGCGTCGAGACGCGCAGGTTTCTGGCCGTCGGGCGCGAGAAGCTGTAGTCGTAGGTGTTGCCGTCGGTCAGGAAGTTGGTGCGGTAGACGTCGGTGTTGTTACGGTTCTTGTCATATCTCACGTCGACATTGCCGTTGATCTCGAAGGTGTGGAGAGGGTTGTCGGCGAAGTAGTCGATTCCTCCGCGTCTCACGGTGGTCAGCCCGGGCGCCGGCGACTCATACAGGCTGTACATGTTGTCGCCTCCGGAGTTGGGCTTCTCCGAGTCGTTGAGGTTGTTGGCGTCGGCATAGACGGAGAGGCGGGAGTTGTTGGTGTAGTGCAGCCCGAAGAGCTTGGCGAGATAGCGGTCGTGTGTGCCGCCCTGCGCCTTGAGGTTGAGGAGGTTGCCGGCCATATAGTCTTTCCTGAGCTTCACGTCCATCACATACTGGGTGTCTTCGGCCACCTTGTGGCCCATCATCCTGCTTTTCTCTCCGAGCTTCTCGTAGACCTCCACGTCCTTCACCATATAGGCGCCCATGTTCTGGAGCATCACCTCGCGGTTGCCCTGAAAGAAGTCCTTGCCGTTGAGAAGCAGCGACTCCACATATCGGCCGTTGACGTATATCGCGCCGCCGTCGCGTATCTCCACTCCGGGGAGCTGCTCGATGAGGGCGTCGAGCATCGATCCCTCGGGGAGCATGAAGGCGTCGGCGTTATAGACTATGGTGTCGCCCTTGTTGTAGAATTTCACTTTCGAGGCCTTCACCACCACCTCGCCGAGCTCCGTGGCCTTCGCCGCGGGGCGCAGGTAGATGCCTTTCACCTGATAGTTGTCCTGCCGGGAGCCGACGCCCGTGAGGTCGATGTCGAGACACTGCGGCTCGTAGTCGGGGGCGGAGGCCCGGATGATAAACTTCTCTTTCGCCTTGTCGATGCGGAACTCATAGACAGCCTCCTTATATTCCTCTATAGCGTTGTCGATCACGCGGTAGCCGTGCCGGAGCGCCGTGTCGGTGGCGAGCACTACGCTGTCGCGGCTCAGCAGCTCCACCTTCGCTCCCGGGAGATCCTTGGAGGTGATGGCGCTGAAGATCTTGCCGGTGATGAGGAAATTGCCTTTCGCCCCGGCGTCGGCGGCATAGCCCGCGATGCAGATAAGCATGGCGAGGAAGGCTGTGGCCTTTCGTAGCATTAATGTCATGATTAAGGGTTTAGTCGATGCAGCCGTCGGCCTTTAGCCGGCTGACCGTTAGTTAGTTGGTTAGTTAGTTAGTGGCAATGGAATCCGGCCTGTAGCGGCATGCCGCCGGCATGTTTCCCCGCAGACACGTCTGCAATTCGCCATTCTTTCTGCAAAATTACTAATTTCCAGCAGAATTCAAAGCATTCTGCCATGTCTTTTTGAGGTTGTCAGGCTGGGGCGGCTTTCGCCTTGCGGCGCGCGCCCAGCTTCACCAGCCAGACGCTACCCTCGTAGAGAAGGCACATCGGCGCCGACACCGCCAGCAGCGTGAAGATGTCGCTCGTCGGGGTGATGACGGCCGCTATCACCAGTATCAGCACCACCGCATGCCTGCGGTGGCTCTTCATGAACTCCGCGTTCAGAAGCCCCAGCCGCGCGAACAGCCACGCCACCACCGGCATCTCGAACACTATCCCCATCGAGAGGCTCATAACCGACAGCACCTCCATATACGAGTCGAGCGAGATGAGGTTGCTCACCCCCTCGCTCACCTGATACGTGCCTAAGAAGCGGAACGTCAGCGGGAAGATCACGAAATAGCTCACCGCCACCCCGAGCAGGAACATCACGTAGCCGGCCCCGGTGACGCGTGTGGCATAGCTGCGCTCGTCGGCGTAGAGCGCCGGCGACACGAAGCGGAAGAGCTGGTAGATGATATAGGGCGACGCGAGAAGCACGCCCGCCGTCAGCGCCGTCTTCATGTGGATCATGAACTGCCGGGCGAGCCCCGTGTTGATGAGCTCCACGGAGAAGGCGTCGCTCCCGCCCGGGGCTCCCCATGCCCAGAGCGCCCCGATGCGCTCGAGCAGACGGTAGGTCACGAAGCCGCTGTCGCGCGGGGCGAGCACTATCGCGAAGAGCTCGTCCTTGAAGAGGAACGCCACCACAGACAGCACCAAAACCATCGCGCCCGACTTCAAAAGAGCCGAGCGCAGGTCGTCGAGGTGCTCCCAGAATGTCTGATTGGTCTCAGACATCGGTCATTCCCCCTTCTTGTCCGTGGTCTCCTGAGCCTTCACCTCCGGGCCTTTCGCCCCGGCGGTGACCTCGCCCTCTATGTCGCGCATTCCGTCTTTAAACGACTTCACACCCTTGCCGAGTCCCTTCATCAGCTCGGGTATCTTTTTGCCCCCGAAAAAGAGCAACACCACAAGGGCGATGAGAAGCACTTCCTGGAAGCCTACTCCTCCTATGAAATTGAGTGTGTTCATTATCTTTACAACGTAATCGAGAGGCGATTATTACGCCCGGCCCTATCTTCTACGCCTGGCGTTTCAGGCTCTCCACATAGCTGTCGATGCGGGCGAGCTCGCCCGGGATGTCGATGCCCTGCGGGCAATGCTCCACACACTGGCGGCAGCCTATGCAGTGGCTCGCCTGACGCAGCTTCGGCACGGCGCGGTCGTAGCCTACGAGGAACGCCCGCCGCGCCTCGCGGTAGTTCTCGGCCTCGGCGCTCTCGGCCACGTTGCCCTCGTTGACGCATTTGTTGTAGTGGACGAAGATGCCCGGGATGTCGAGTCCGTATGGACACGGCATGCAATATTTGCAGTCGTTGCAGGCCACCGTGGGATACTCCACCATCAGGTCGGCCGTCTCGTAAAGGAATTGCGTCTCCTCCTCAGTGAGCGGCTTCAGCGGGCAGAAGCTGCGCAGGTTGTCTTCCAGATGCTCGCGGTAGGTCATGCCGCTGAGCACGGTGAGCACGCCCGGATGGGTGCCCGCGTAGCGGAACGCCCACGAGGCCACGCTCTTCTCCGGCTCGCGCTGCTTGAGGCGCGCCACGATGTGGTCGGGCACGTTTGAGAGCCTGCCGCCGAGCAGCGGCTCCATGATCACGGCCGGTATGCCCCTCTTCTCCAGCTCGCCGTAGAGGTATTCGGCGTCGGTGTTGCGCGGATTGAGCTCGCGGGCATGCTTCCAGTCGAGGTAGTTGAGCTGTATCTGCACGAAGTCCCATTTGTATTTGTCGTGGTTCTCAAGCAGATAGTCGAACACCTTGATGTCGCCGTGGTAGGAGAATCCGAGGTTGCGGATGCGTCCGGCCTCGCGCTCGGCCATAAGGAAGTCGAGCACCCCGTTGTCGAGATAGCGGGCGCGGAGGGTCTCCATGCCGTCGTCGCCCATGCCGATGCCGTGGAGCAGCATGTAGTCGATATGGTCGGTCTGGAGCTCCCGCAGCGAGTTGTGGTACATCTCCAGCGACGCCTCTCGGCTCCAGGTATCAGGCGCGAAGTTGGAGAGCTTGGTGGCGATGTAGTAGCTGTCGCGCGGGTGGCGGCTGAGCGCTATGCCTGTGGCGTGCTCCGACTTACCCTTACAGTAGGCCGGCGACGTGTCGAAATAGTTCACGCCGTGCTCTATCGCCTCGTCGACGAGCGAGTTTACCGTTTCCTGGTCGATCTCCTCCTCGCCGTCGCGGGCCGAGTCTCCGGCCACCGTGGGCCAGCGCATGCAGCCGTAGCCCAAGAGGCTCACCTTCTCTCCTGTCTTGGGATTTTCCCTGTAGGTCATCTTCCCCTTGGGTATCGGGCCCGTCTCCGTGCCCTCGGCGCTCTGAGCGCTCTCCTTGGAGGCGCACCCGGCCAGGGTAAGGCCTCCCACTGCGGCTGTCCCCAGCCCCAGACGCTTCAGGAATTCCCTGCGTCCTATCTTGTCGTGTCGGTTATTGTCGTGTGTCATGTCGGTCGGGTGTATATGTCAGATGCTACGGTGTGTCTCGTGGCCCTCCACGTAGATGGCGCTGAAGGGACGAGCCGGGCAGAGGTTCTCGCAGGCGCCGCAGCCGATGCAGCGCTCGGTGTTGACCACCGGGATATGGAGCGACGCCGGATCGGCCGGGTCGACGGCCACCATCTGGATGGCGCCTGCCGGGCAGTGGCGCGCGCAGTTGCCGCATTCCACGCCGTCGGTCAGCGGTACGCAGTTGGCTTTCACCCATACGGCATGGCCGATCTGGATGGAGCTCTTCTCCTCGCGGCTGATAGGCCGGATGGCGCCGGTGGGGCACACGCGGGAGCAGCGCGTGCATTCCGGACGGCAGTAGCCGCGCTCATACGACGACTCCGGCTGCATAAGGCTCTCCGGGTCGGTCGAGGGGCGGAGCACTCCGTTGGGGCAGACGCTCACGCAGAGCTGGCAGGCAGTGCAGTGGCTCTCCAGATTGCGTATCCTCAGGGCTCCCGGCGGTACGATTTTCGTCTTGCGCTCCGGTTTCTTCTTATCCTCGATTACGGCCAGACCGCCGTCTACCTTCTTCTCGGCCGCCTTCAGTCCGACCGCTCCCGCCGTGGCGAGCGCCGTCACCACGAAGGTGCGCCTGCCGCCGTCGACAGCAGCTGTCACAGGCTT
>USHH01000134.1 GCA_900554345.1 uncultured Bacteroidales bacterium
GCACGGCCTCCGGCGACGTCGGTGGTGAAGAGCATCAGACCCCCGTCGCCGTCTGACGCTCCGTATCCGGCCACAGAGGGAGCGGGCTCCCAGGAGTAATGGCCGGAAGCGTCGGTGCCCCAGCAATTGTCAAACGCCGCGCCGGCGGCCGACTCGGCAAACGGCATAGCGTATGCCACGCCGAATGCAGTCAGACCGCTGGCCGCCCCCTCCTCGCTCTCTCCTGCCTCGTTGCAGGCCTTTACCACAAAAGCCTTTACGGCCATCCCCTCGGGATCACACAGTCTCACGGTGGCCGATGTCCCGGCAACACCGGAGAGGAGAGAGGCTCCTGCGGTGTCATAGATATTGTAGCGCAATGTCGACGCGTCAACCGGATTGCCGTCGGCATCCGTAGCAGGAGCGCTCCATTCCAGAATGGCCTCGCCGCAGGTGGAGCTTTCAATCGCCGTGAGACCTGTCGGTGCCGTCGGTATCCCGGGCGCCTGAGGCGTCTCTCCGGCCTCTCCGACCTCCACGTTGTCGAGATAAAGACGATAGGCCCCGGCCGGACTCACACCGTGGAATCCGATGCAGTATATGCCGTCGGCATCGATTGTGAAGTCGGCTGATTTCCTCGCACTCTCTACTCCGGTGATATCAGTCGCGGGCATCACCTCCGCGAGGCGGCTGCAGGCATCGGGAGCGGAGAAGAGGCCCACTTCCATCCGCTCGGTATAATATTCGGAGGCCGCCACATCGAATGCCACCCTCCATTCCCCCTTGCCGAGCAGCAGGGGAGGGGTGAAGAGATAGTCGTCGGCATCCTCCGTGGGGGAATATTCCATCATGGCCCTTGAGCCGCCGTCGCCTCGATGGAGAGTCCATGTGCGGCCGTCGGCGTTACGGTCTTCCACGGTAAGCCAGCCGAAAGAGTCCTCTGTCTCGAAATCCTCTCTCCAGGGAGCGGAAGTGTGTCCGGCCACAATCTCTTTCGTGCGTGCCGTCTCGCCGACGGCGTCGTGGAGCTTCGGCGCCACCGCATAGCTTATCTTCATGAGGGCGCCTTCCGGCAGGTCGATGGTGGCCGTGGTGTCGTGGAGCCCGCTATACTCCATCGAGCCGCCAGGATAACTGATTATATCGTAGGTCACCTCGGAAGGGTCAAACCATGCTCCGTGACTCCCCTTGACTGAAGGAGCCCACGTGAGTGTGGCTTTTCTCGCGCTGCGGACGATTTCAAGCCCTTTCACCGATTCAGGTGTGTCATATCCCACCCAGTGGAAGATTCGCGATTCAGGACCTTCTCCGGCGTCATTGCCACACACCGCGGCAAACTCATGCATGCCGGAAGCGGCCACCGCCACGGAGCATTCCGCCCGCTCCCCCGGCGCTCCCTCGCCGGAGGCTGCCGGCGTGCCGTCGACCGTCACAGCCCACCGCATCGACCCGGTGACCTGCGAGCCGTCGAAAAGGGTGGAGGGAAGAGTGAACGACAGTGTACCCCGGAGCTCCGGGCCGTCGAAGGCGAGGGTGAGCTCTCCGGGCGCGGCAGGTGCGGCGTTGTCGGCCGCCGGGGCCTCGATAAATGAGCCCACGCATTGCTCGCCGTGAGGCATCTCCGATACGGGCTCGGCGCTGCCGTCGGGCCCGCCCGCCCCCCCCCAGGACACCGGTCGACGGCCCCCCGCAGCGGGCGCGTGGTCTCCGGGCCAGCCTGGAAATAATAGATGCATCCTGACGCCGGGTCGAAAGCAGCAGCGGTGGAATAGACCGACGGAGCGCCTGTGGCGCCCACTGCGGTGATGGCTCCGTCGCTCCTGTCTACCTGCAGCAGCGTGCCGTCGGGATCGAAGGCATATAGTGTGCCGTCGGAATCGAAGCAGAGGGCGAGGAAGCGGACGGGCAGGGATGCGCGGATAGTGGTGCGACGTCCGGTGTCGATATCGATTGTGCCGAAGTCATGGCCCGAGGCGGCGTTGAGGAAGCATCCATACATCACGCCGGCCGTCTCGTCGTAGGCAAGGCATTCCGCCACACCGTCGGCAGAGCCGTCGATCGTGTCGAGGAGCTTCCCGTCGGCAAGATCAAGGATAGTATGTGTGACGGTGCCGACACCTGCGAAACCGGAATGTGTTGTGGTGAAATAGCGGTTGCCGGCCCTGGCGGCTCCACCGTTAGCCTCGAGGGCGGCGTTCAGCCACACAGGAGCAGGCTCGGAGTCTGGACTTGTGGGGTCGATGGCATATATGCCGTAGGGGAAATCGTCGGTGGTCCAGTCGCTGCTGTATATGACACAGAAACGAAGGTCGACGGGTGCGGCGCCAAGGGCCGCGACGGCACAGTATATGGCGGCAAGAGATGTGAGGAGGGCTGTCTTCAGCCTTGGAGTTTGCATGGCTTGGCGGGTATAGTGGTAATCGACTGCAATTTAGTGATAAAATCCGACACGGCCAACTCATGAGCCATAAAAAGCGCGAAAAAACGGCAGGAGAGCCTTTTGGGCTCTCCTGTGCGGGTTGATATATCCAAAAACCGTAAATCCGAGACGGCGTCGCGCCGTCTTATTCCTTGTATTTCTTCATGATTACGGCGGCGTTGTGTCCACCGAAACCGAAAGTATTGGAAAGCACCGCGTTGATGTCGCGCTTCTGTGCCTTGTTGAATGTGAAATTGAGGTTGTAGTCCACCTCCGGGTCATTGTCTCCCTCCTCGTGGTTGATTGTGGGGGGCACGATGCCGTCGTTGAGGGCCTTCACGCTGAAGACAGCCTCAAGGGCTCCGGCAGCGCCGAGCAGGTGGCCTGTCATCGACTTGGTGGAGCTGAGGTTCATCTCATAGGCGTGGTCGCCGAATACCTCCTTGATAGCCTTTGCCTCGCCGATATCGCCGACGGGGGTCGAGGTGCCGTGGAGGTTGATGTAGTCGATCTCCTCGGGCTTCATGCCTGCGTCGCGCAGGGCGTTCTCCATCACGAGACGTGCGCCGAGACCTTCGGGATGTGTAGCCGTGATGTGGTAGGCGTCGGCGCTCATGCCTCCGCCCACTACCTCGGCATAGATATGCGCGCCGCGGGCCTTGGCGTGCTCGAGCTCCTCGAGCACGAGAGCTGCGGCACCCTCGCCGATCACGAATCCGTCGCGCGAGCCGGAGAAGGGACGCGAGGCGCCTTTCGGATCATCATTGCGGGTGGAGAGGGCCTTCATGGAGTTGAAGCCGCCCACACCGGCAGGATATATGGCAGCCTCCGCGCCGCCGGCCACAATGGCGTCGGCCATGCCGAGACGCACGTAGTTGAAGGCGTCGATCAGGGCGTTGTTGGAGGATGCGCAGGCCGATACCGTCGCGAAGTTGGGGCCGCGGAAGCCGTGGTCGATCGAGATATGGCCGGCCGCTATGTCGGCGATCATCTTGGGGATGAAGAAGGGGTTGTATTTGGGACCCTGCTCCTCGCCGTGGATTGCGAAATATCCGGCTTCCTCCTCAAAAGTATGGAGACCGCCGATGCCGGCGGCGAAAATCACGCCGATACGGTTCTTGTCGAGGTTCTCGTTGTCGAGGTCGGCATCGTTGATGGCCTCACCGGCAGCCACGAGGGCATACATGGCGTAGAGGTCGAGCGTGCGGGCCTTCTTGCGGTCGAAATGCTCCGCAGGATTGAAATCCTTGAGCTCGCAGGCAAACTTGGTCTTGAACTTCGAGGCGTCGAAATGGGTGATGGGGCCGGCGCCGCTGACTCCGTTAACAGCGTTATCCCAGCTTTCCGCCACGTTCTTGCCGATAGGGGTAAGCGCGCCTAAGCCGGTGATCACTACTCTCTTTAATTCCATATTACGGATGGGATACGGTTTGGATTCTGATGGTTGGTTGTTTCTTACTTCTGGTGCTCTTCGATGTAGCTGATGGCGTCGCCGACGGTTGTGATCTTCTCAGCGTCCTCATCGGGGATCGTGATGCCGAATACTTTCTCGAACTCCATGATGAGCTCTACGGTATCGAGGGAATCTGCGCCGAGGTCTTTGCTGAACTCTGCAGAGGGGGTGACTTCATTCTCGTCAACGGTGAGCTTGTCGACGATTATGTTCTTGACCTTCTGTTCTACGTCTGACATGATCTTGTAATTTTTTTGATGGTTAATAATTAATTTTCGTAATTTCAGAGTGCAAAGTAAATGAAAAATTTCCGTTTAGAGAAATATATTGCACAATTTTTTTAATCTTGTGCAAAGATTTAAGCATTATTTACTCATATAATAAGGGACGGCCTGTGACCGTCCCTTATTTTTAACATTCATTAACTTGCTGCCGTTATCCTTCCTCACTCCACGGTCCAGGTCTCCGACGTGCGGAGCACCATGTCGCGGAGGTTGGCGAAGCCCTTCCTGGCCTTCACCTCGGCCACCTGCTGCTCTACGGCGCTCTCATAGCTGATGCCGTCGACGTCGCGGATCACGCCGATGGCGATCGGGAGCTCGACGCCGTTCATCAGGGCGAGCTGCTCGTGGAGCACGTAGCTCTGGCAGTGGGCGTCGTGCACGAGCACGTCGTCGATGGTGTAGCCGTCCTGGCCCACGGTGACGGCCTTGAGGCCGAAGCCGTCCTGCACCAGGCCTTTCTCCAGGTCTTTGCCGAAGAGCATCTTCTCGCCGTGGCGCAGATGGATGGTGTGGTCGAAGCGGTTGTCTTTCGAGCTCATGGAGTCGTAGATGCCGTTGTTGAAGATGACGCAGTTCTGGAGCACCTCCACCACGGAAGCTCCCTTGTGGCGTGCGGCAGCCACCATCACCTCCTTCGTGGTGTCGAGGGCGATGTCGAAGCTGCGGGCGAAGAAGTTGCCGCGGGCGCCGAAGCAGAGCTCGGCGGGGATGAAGGGATCCTCGGTCGTGCCGTAAGGGCTCGACTTGGAGATGGTGCCGCGGGCGGAAGTCGGCGAATACTGGCCTTTCGTGAGACCGTAGATACGGTTGTTGAAGAGCAGTATGTTGATGTCGATGTTGCGGCGCAGGGCATGGATGAAGTGGTTGCCGCCGATGGCGAGGCCGTCGCCGTCGCCGCTGATCTGCCACACCGTGAGGTCGGGACGCGACACCTTGAGGCCCGTGGCGATGGCTGCCGCGCGGCCGTGGATGGTGTGCATGCCGTAGGTGTTCATGTAGTAGGGGAGGCGGGAGCTGCATCCGATACCGGAGATCACCGCTGTGTCGTGGGGCTCCACACCCACCTCGGCCATGGCCTTGTGGAGTGTGTTGAGTATGGCGTGGTCGCCACATCCGGGACACCAGCGCGGCGTTTGCTCGTTTTTGAAATCGCCGGGGGCGAATGTCTTTTCTACTGTGGGTTCCATGGATTACTTGTTTTTAAGAATTTCTTTGACACCGTCTACAATCTCTTTCACGAGGAATGGCTGGCCCTCCACCTTGTTGATGCGGCGGATGTCCTTGCCGGGCATGTGCATCTGGAGGTAGTCGGCAAACATGCCGGTGTTGAGCTCGGCCACGATGATGTTGTTGAAGCGCGAGAGCTCCTCGATGGCGTTGGCTGGCATCGGGTTGATATATCTGAACTGTGCGAGAGCCACGGGAGTGCCCTCGGCGTTGAGCTCCGTCGCTGCAGTGAGCAGATGGCCGTATGTGCCGCCCCAGCCCACGATCACGGTGTCGGCCTCGGGGTTGCCCATGATGGGGAGCGCCGGTATGTCGTCGGCGATGCGGGCGATCTTCTGGCGGCGGGTCTCCACCATGCGTGCGTGGTTGACGCCGTCGGTCGAGATCACGGAGGTGTCATAGTCCTTCTCGAGGCCGCCCACACGGTGCATGGCGCCCTCCATTCCGGGGAGAGCCCAGCAGCGTGCCAGCGATTCGTCGTCGCGGTTGTAGGGCTTCCAGCCCTGTGCGAGACGCTCCTTGGTGAGGAGGCGTGGCTTGATTTCGGGATAGTCCTTCTCGTCGGGTATGCGCCATGCGGAGCTGCCGTTGGCGATGAAGGCGTCGGTGAGCAGGATCACGGGGGTCATGTGCTCCACGGCTATGCGTGCGGCCTCGAAAGCCATGTCGAAGCAGTCGGTGGGGCTCACGGCGGCGAGCACGCAGAGGGGCGACTCGCCGTTGCGGCCGTAGAGGGCCTGCATGAGGTCGGTCTGCTCGGTCTTGGTGGGAAGGCCGGTGGAGGGGCCTCCGCGCTGCACGTCGATGACCACGAGCGGGAGCTCGGCCATCACTGCGAGGCCGATGCCCTCGCTCTTAAGGGCGAGGCCGGGGCCGGAAGTGGAGGGCACGGCC
>USHH01000135.1 GCA_900554345.1 uncultured Bacteroidales bacterium
GGCTGTCCTTTCTCCGTTTTGGGCCGGGGGGAGCCCTGTGTCGCAGACGACGGCCTGTCGCCTGCCGGAGCCTTTTCTTCGGAAGCCGCGGCCGCGCTGTCGCCCTTCTGCTTCACCGGCTTTTTCTTCGCCTTCTTTTTCTTCTTGTCGAAGCGTGTGAGGCTCTCCTGGCCCACAAGGTCGACATACTCGCTCTCCGGGGTGTCGGGATTGGCGTCGAGCGTCTCCACCTTCACTCCCTGCTTGTTGAGGGCGATGATCTCGAAAGCCCGTCGGGCGTCGATGGTGACGAGATTGACCGGCATCTTCCTGTCGGTGGAATATGTGACCGTATGGGAGAGGATATCGGGCTTGAACCAGTAGTACTGGGCGTCCTGGGTCTCGAGCACGGCATCCTTCGGGGGCATCTTGCGTTGCGACTCGGCGTAGACGTCGACCTCGAAATTGAGGCAGCATTTCAGCTTGGCGCACTGGCCGGCGAGCTTCTGGGGGTTGAGCGAGAGGTCCTGCATGCGTGCCGAGCCGGTGCCCACGGAGACGAAACGGTTCATCCACGTGGAGCAGCACAGCGGACGGCCGCAGGGGCCGATGCCGCCGATGCGGCCCGCTTCCTGGCGTGCGCCGATCTGCTTCATCTCGATACGAACCTTAAAGGTGTCGGCCAGGATGCGTATGAGCTTACGGAAGTCCACGCGCTCATCGGCGATATAGTAGAAAATGGCCTTTCCGCCGTCGCCCTGGTATTCCACATCGCCGATTTTCATCTGGAGGCCGAGTTCCTCAGCGATCTTGCGCGAGCGTATCATGGTGTCGTGCTCCCGGGCACGGGCCTCGTCAAATTTCTCTATGTCGGAGTCGCGCGCTATGCGAAACACCTTCTTGAGCTCCGTCTCCTTCTTTGGAGGATGTTTGCGCATCTTGTGTGCGGCGAGCTCTCCGACGAGTGTCACGCGGCCTATGTCATGTCCGGGAGATGCCTCCACAGCCACCACGTCGCCTGTCTTGAGCGGCAGACGGTCAGGATTGGAGTAGAATCCGGATCGTGTGTTCTTGAACATCACCTCCACCACTCCGGAGGGGGCCCCTGAGGAGATGTCGGCCATCCAGTCGGTGGCCTGACGGTTGCCACGGGGCTCACGGCAGGGGCATGCCGAGCAGGAGGTAGACCCCCGCCTCGGGCATGATTTGTCGCAATCATACATAATGGCCCCCTTTCCTTATTTGGCGAAGGCTACGGCACGAGTCTCGCGGATGACGGTGATCTTCACCTGGCCGGGATATGTCATCTCGTCCTGGATCTTGCGGGCGATCTCGGCCGAGAGCTTGTCGGTCTCCTCGTCGGTGATCTTGTCGGCGCCGACAATCACGCGGAGTTCGCGACCGGCCTGGATGGCATATGTCTTGAGCACGCCGGGATATGAGAGGGCGAGCTGCTCGAGGTCGTTGAGGCGCTTGATGTATGCCTCCACGATTTCGCGGCGTGCGCCGGGACGTGCGCCGGAGATGGCGTCACACACCTGCACGATGGGGGAGAGGAGCGAAGTCTGCTCTATCTCGTCGTGGTGGGCGCCGATGGCGTTGCAGATGTCGGGTTTCTCCTTGAAGCGCTCGGCGAGCTTCATGCCGAGGATGGCGTGCGGCAGCTCCGGCTCGTCGTCGGGCACCTTGCCTATGTCGTGGAGCAGGCCGGCGCGGCGTGCCTTCTTCGGGTTGAGGCCGAGCTCCGAGGCCATCACGGCGCAGAGGTTTGCTGTCTCGCGGGAATGGTTGAGGAGGTTCTGGCCGTAAGAGGAGCGGTATTTCATCTTGCCCACGAGTCTGATGAGCTCGGGATGGAGGCCGTGGATGCCGAGGTCTATGGCCGTGCGTTTGCCGGTCTCGATGATCTCCTCCTCGACCTGACGGCGCACCTTGGCCACCACCTCCTCGATACGGGCGGGATGGATGCGGCCGTCGACCACGAGCTGATGGAGGGCGAGACGGGCTATCTCGCGGCGCACCGGATCGAAGCCGGATAGCACGATGGCCTCCGGAGTGTCGTCTACAATGATCTCGATGCCTGTGGCGGCCTCGAGGGCACGGATATTGCGACCCTCGCGGCCGATGATGCGGCCCTTGATCTCATCGTTGTCGATATGGAACACTGTGACGGAATTCTCCACAGCAACCTCGGTGGCCACACGCTGGATCGACTGGATCACGATGCGCTTGGCCTCCTTTGATGCGGTGAGCTTGGCGTCGTCCATGATGTCGTTGATATATCCGGCGGCTGCTGTCTTTGCCTCGTCCTTCAGTCCCTCCACAAGCTTCTCGCGGGCTTCGTCGGCCGAAAGGCCGGAGATATGCTCAAGCTGCTCGCGGGCCTTCATCTGGAGAGTGTCGAGCTCCGCGCTGCGGTCGTCGAGCTGGGCGGAGAGGGCGTCGAGCTGGGCCTGGCGTGCGTCGAGCGAGGTCTGGCGCTGGTCGGCCTCCTTCTTGCGGCGCGCTATCTCGCCCTGCTGCTGGTTGAGCTGGAGCTCGCGCTGCTTGGCGCGGGCCTCGGCCGTCTGCACCTTCTGCAGGCGCTGGCCGGCATTGCGCTCGGCCTCGGAGATGATCTTCATCTCCTCCTCCTTTGCCTTGAGTATCTTTTTCTCCTTGATGACGTCGGCCTCGCGGTTGGCCTCGTCGATGATCAGCTTCGCCTTGGCCCCCGCGCTTTTCTTAGCTACGGCGTCGGCCACTATATATCCCGCCGCTGCGGTGGCGAGAGCGATTATTATCCATATTACGGTTGTCATGATTTGATATAGAGGTTAAAATAAGTGTCGACATGATGTGTGCGGGCGGGATGAGTCGGTCACTTTTCACTCTCTGAAGAAGCATGCCTGAGGGGGGATGCGGAGTCGGGGTCGAGCATCGAGCCGACCATGCGCGAGCAGTCTGAGACTATGTCGAAAGCGCGCCTGTGGCGCTGCAGCAGCTCATGATAATGTGAGGCATACTGATAGGCAATCATCACCAGGATCTCGCGGTCGGCCTTGTCGGCAAACTTACGTCGCCAGTTGTTGTAGAGGTCGGCGATACTCCGTTCGATGTCTCTCACGAGACCCTGGCTGGAGAAGGGCACGGAGAGCTGCAGGCGCTCGCCGGCTATATTGATTTCCATTATAATCTTGTCACTGTCGGTCATGCTCATCCTTCCTTCAACAATGCTATGGAGAGGTCGAGTTTACGAATCAGCCCGGCGATATGGCGTCGCGATTCGATCAGGGTGTCGGGGCTGGAGGCCAGCCGCCACGACATCGAGAGGAACTCGATGTCCGACTGCGCCTTCTGCAGCTGCCGGCGTGTGTCGGCGAGCTCCGCGGCAAGCGCCTCGTAGTCGGCTCTGACGCGGGCGAGCTCATCGCTCTGGAGCCTGTAGCGGGCGCCGAGGGTGGCGAGTGAGTCGCGCAGCTGCTCTAATGATTCAAGGAGAGACTTGGCCATATCGCCTGTGATATTTACCGCAAAGTTACAAATTTAAGAGCAATTAAGCAATCTATTGGCCAAATAATTCGCTGCCATGCGGAGCGGGAGCGGCGCAATGAATTTAATACCAGCGTATTCCGTTGGTGGTCGAGGAGCGCTTGTCGTATTTGAGGTCTTTGAGCAGGGAGCTCTTCACAGAGATGTGGAAGTTGTAGCTCTTATACGGTCCGAAAGGCACGAAGGAGGCCGACATGGTGAAGCAATGGAGGTCGCGCGAGATGCTGCAGTTCATGTAGGCGATTTTGTGGAGGTCGAAGTTGTAGGAGGCTGAGAAGGAGAAATTCCAGTTCTTGGTGGGGCGGATGTTACCGGAGAACGAGAGGTTCTGGGTCCATTTCCCCTTGTAGTCCATCTTGTCGTAGTCGAAGGCGCCGTAGCCGTAGTTGACCGAATAGTTGACCGTGAGGTTCCAGGGGCATTCCCACGCCGCATATCCGTCGGCGTCGGCCGAGCGCTGGTTCTCGAGGCTCTCCTGGCGTCTTTGCTCGCGCAGGTTGCGCAGGTTGTCGTTGGTGGCGTTGAAAGAGTCTTCCTCTTCGGTGTCTTCCTCGTCGCCGTCGGTGTTGGGGAGGTCTTCCTTCTTCTTGCGCTTGAAGGTGTTGTTGTTGAAGGTATAGGAGAATGACGTTCCGGTCGAGGAGAGCTTGGCGATGCCCTTCCCGGCCTGTAGGCGGGTCTTGTTGACCCTCACGGGGGTGCCGGAGGCGTTGAGACGGTAGATGTAGGGGTCCCAGGTGGCGTTGAGGTTAAGGTTGAAGTTCTTCACGAGGCGGAGCATCAGCGAGGTGTTGATGTTGCTCCAGTTGAGGGAGTCGGCTGCGAAGTTGTAGCTCTGCGAGATGGAGAGGTTCTCGATGAGCGATATCTTCTTGACGCCGGAAGAGTCGTTGTCGCTCTTCACCTTCATCTCGAGGTTGTTGGCGAGATTGACGGAGACGATACCCGACTTGCCTTCCGAAGGGGAGCCGAAGACTCCGTGGGAGAAGTAGTTGTAGCGTCGAGTGCGGGGCACTCCCTGGGGGTCGACGTAGTCGTAGCTGCCGTAGATGCCCCACATCGGGTCGCCGAAGTCGGGGGAGGCCGAGAACGACACGGTGGGAGTGAGCACGTGGCGGATCATCTGGATCTTGTCGCCGAGGAACTTCATGGGGCGCCAGAATCCGTAGATTTTGGTGTCGAAGGAGAGTGAGGCCTGGAAGTCGAAGAGGTTGTAGAATCCGTAGGTGGTGTCCATCACCTCGCGTGAGGCCTGGGTGTCCCACTGGCGCCTGATCTTCGAGGTGTACATGCGGTCGTTGAGCTGTATCGACGGCGAGAGGTTGATGTATTTGAAGAGGGAGAATGTGGCCGAGACGGGCACTGAGTGGCGGAAGCCGTTGCGCCAGTCCTTGATCAGGCTTTTCTTGAAAAACTGGTCCTGCTGTGCAGTGAGGGAGTTCTGGAACTGGCCGGAATAGGAAAGGCGGATCTTCTCATACCATTTCTCGCCTCCCACGGCGCGCTTGCGCTTGAATGGAGCGGTCTGGGAGAGGGTGACGTTGAGGTTGGGAAACGACACGGCCAGCGTGGAGTCCTGGGAGCGCTGCGCGATGCTGGCTGTGGTCGAGAGGCTCCACTTCGTGCCGGGGAAGCGGTAGGTCATATTGACGGTCGACGACTTGGTGTTTTCGGTAAACGATGAGTTGTAGTAGGAGTTGACATCGTTGCGCGAATATCCGGAAGTGGCGAAATTGACCGATGCCGAGAAGTTCATGTTGGGGTTTGCCTTAGCGTCCTGCGAATGGCTCCACACCACCTGGAAGTTCTTCTGCTTCTGATAGTCGGGCGAGCCCTTGTCGCCGTAGATGGTGGTGAGGTATGAGATGTCGAAGGTGCCGCGGTATTTATAGCGCTTCACGTATGACGAGTGGCCGGAGAGGCCCCATGAGCCCTTGGTGTAGATCTCTCCGCGCACGGCGAGGTCTACATAGTCGGAGATGGCGAAATAGTAGCCGCCGTTGTTGAGATAGAAGCCGCGGTTGTAGTCCTCTCCAAACGAGGGGAAGATGATGCCCGAGGAATAGTCTTTGGAGAAGGGGAAGAAGCCGAATGGAAGCGCCAGAGGCAGAGGCACGTCGGCGAGCACCATATATCCCGGGCCGGTGACGACGTCCTTCCCGGGGCGCATCTTCGCCTTGGTGATATTGAAATAGAAATGGGGGTGCTCGTGGTTGTCGCAGGTGGTGTATTTGCCGTCCTTGACGAAAAACGAGCCGTCGTCCATCTTCTTGGCGGCGGCGCCGGTGAGGTATCCCTCACCCTGCTCGGTGATGACGTCGGTGATGAATCCCCGCTCGGTCTTGAAATTGTATTTCATCGACTTCGACTCGTAGGTGTCGCCGTCATCCTGGAAGATGGGGGTGCCGGAGAGCTTGCCTGTCGAGTCGATCACGCCGGTGGCGTATACGGTGGAGGAGTCGAGCTCCATGCGTATCTCCTCGGCGTTGAGCTTGAAGGTCTGGTATTCCACCATGCCGTCGCCGTAAAGGTAGGCGTTGTTCTGGCCGATGAGCAGCAGCGAATCCTTGGCGTCGAATGTCACTGCGCCATCGAGGTCGACCTTCTGTCGGTTGATGCGGGTGAGCGGCGTTCGCGAGGTGTCGGACGCGGCTCCGGCTATGGAGTCGGCCATGGCCGTCAGAGAGTCGGAGGCAGTGGAGTCGCTGCC
>USHH01000136.1 GCA_900554345.1 uncultured Bacteroidales bacterium
CAGCGTGATGGCCCCGGCGCCCCCCCCCGCCGGCAGCGGCGGCTCCGGCCGAACCCTCAGCGGGAACGCTCCGTCTCTCCCGGCAGGAATGCATCGACATCGCCCTACAGGCCAGCCCGACCGTAAGGGTGGCAGACATGGAGGTGAAGCGTATGGACTACTCGAAGAAGGAGACTCTCGCGGCTGTGTTCCCGCAGATCAACTTCTCCTCCACCTACCAGCGCTCGATAGAGCTGCAGACGGTGAGGATGGACATGGGAGGGCAGAGCCAGAGCTTCAAGATGGGCTCCGACAACACCTGGAACATGGGCTTCTCGGCCTCGATGCCTCTCGTCTCCCCCACCCTCTGGAAGGCGATACAGATCAGCGACACCCAGATCCTGGCCAACCTCGAGAGCGCCCGCGCGTCGCGCCTTAACCTCGTTGACAACATCAACAAGGCATACTACGCCCTGCTGCTGGCCGTGGCCTCCAAGGCCGTGATACAGCAGAACTACGACATCGCGGTCTTCAACGCCGGGATCTTCGAGAAGCAGTTTGAGGCCGGCACAGCATCGGAATACGACGTGCTGCGCTCGTCGGTGCAGGTGAAGAACGTGGAGCCGGAGCTCCTCCAGGCCGACATAGCGCTCAAGCAGTGCAAGCTCCAGCTGAAGGTGCTCATGGGGATATCGACCGACGCCGACATCGAGCCCACCGTCACACTGGCCGAGATGCAGCAGGAGATGTACGGTTATCCTCTCGGAGCCGACACATCGCTGAGCGACAACACGCAGCTCCGCAGTCTCGACATCCAGAAGAAGATGCTCGACCAGACGGTGACGATGCGCAAGTTCTCATGGATCCCCACCTTGGGTGTCACCTACAACCTGGCGTGGATGTCGCTGAGCAACGGGAGCCCCTTCAAAGGTCAGGAGTTCAACCCTTACAGCAATGTGGGCTTCTCTCTGTCCGTGCCGATCTTCTCGGGAGGCTCGAAGCTATACTCCCTGCGCCAGGCGCAGGTGCAGCGCAGGGAACTCGACCTCCAGCGGGAAGACCTCGTCAACACGCTCAACATGCAGGTGGAGCTGGCAATCGACAACATCAACCGAGAGGCGCGTCAGATCGAGGCCTCGGCCGAGGGCATGCGTCAGGCCCGCAAGGCCTACGAGATCATGCAGAAGAGCTTCGAGATCGGAGCCGCGTCATATCTCGACCTGCGCGACAGCGAGCTGGCCAACACCACGTCGCAGCTGAGCTATTACCAGGCCATCTACAACTACCTCGTGTCATATTCGGAGCTCGACCTGCTGCTGGGCAAAGGGCTATGATTCTTTATAATACGCTTAAACAAGACAACCGACATAAAATGAGACCAATCACAAAAAGCATCATGCTGGCGCTTCTCGCATCCCTGACGGCATGCAGCGGGGGCGACGACAAGAAAGGCGGCGAGGAAGCCGAGAAGAAGCCCCTTGTCAGAATAGAGACAGTAAGCAGCCGCGAGGTGGTGCAGCAGGGCCACTACACGGCCACCGTTGAGCCGTGGCTCATCAACAACATATCATCGTCGACGCCGCTGCGCATCAAGCAGATCCTCGTCGACGAGGGGATGCTCGTGGGCAAAGGGCAGAAGCTGGTGGTGCTCGACGACGTCAACACCACAGGCTACGAGCTGCAGGTGGCCAACGCCAAGGCCAATCTCGAGAACGTGGAGGCCAACTACAGGCGGGCGCAGCAGCTCTACGAGATCGGCGGCGGCACTAAGCAGAACGTCGACCAGATGGAGCTCCAGCTCACCAACGCGCGCAACGCGCTGGCCTCGGCCGAGCGCACCCTGCGCAACATGAGGGAGAACACCGTGCTCACCTCGCCGATCAGCGGCGTGGTGACGGCCCGCAACTACGATCCGGGCGACATGGCCGGCGCGCAGCCGATCCTTACGGTGGCCCAGGTAAAGCCCCTGAAGATAGTGATCAACGTCTCGGAGAGCGACTACTCGCGCATCCACAACGGGATGCCTGCCGCCATCACCTTCGACACCTACGGCGACGAGCGGTTTGAGGGCCGCGTGTCGATGGTGGCTCCTACGGTCGACGCCGCCACACGTACCTTCGGCGTGGAGATCACGATGCCCAACGCCGACTCGCGGGTGCTTCCGGGAATGTTCGGGCGCGTGACCTTCGACCTCGGCACCGCCGACCATGTGGTGGTGCCCGACAGGGCGGTGGTGAAGCAGCGCGGCTCCGGCAACCATTACGTATATGTATATAAAGACGGTAAAGTGTCGTTCGACCAGGTTCAGCTCGGGCAGCGTATCGGCAACTCCTACGAGCTGCTGAGCGGCGTGGCCGACGGCGCCTCGGTGGTGGTGGAAGGCCAGGGCAAGCTCGCTGCCGGCATGGAGGTGGAAGTGGCCAAATGAATTCAGTGAAGTGTAACCCATCAGCAATCAGCAAGCCATGAGTCTATATGGAGCAGCCGTGAAGCGGCCGATCATGACGACACTGTGTTTCGTCACAGTGGCGATCCTCGGCCTCTTCTCCCTGGCAAAACTACCGATCGACCTCTACCCCGACATCGACACCAACACCATCATGGTGATCACGATGTATCCGGGAGCCTCGGCCGAGGATATAGAGCAGAACCTCACCAAGCCGCTTGAGAACACCCTCAACTCCGTGGAGCATCTCAAGCACATCACCTCGCAGAGCCGCGAGAACACCTCGGTAATCACCCTGGAGTTCGAATACGGCTACGACATCGACGTGCTCACCAACGACGTGCGCGACAAGCTCGACATGGTGGAATCGATGCTCCCCGACGACAGCGAGAACCCCATCATCTTCAAGTTCTCGACCGACATGATTCCTATCTGCCTCCTCTCCGTGGAGGCCAAGGAAAGCATGCCGGGCCTCTACAAGATCCTCGACGACAACGTGGTGAATCCGCTGGCGAGGGTCGACGGCGTCGGCACCGTCTCGGTGTCGGGCGCCCCGAAGCGCGAGATCCACGTCTATGTCGACCCGAAGCGCCTCGAGGCCTACAACCTCTCGGTGGAAGCCATAGCGCAGGTGATCGGCGCCGAGAACCGCAACGTGCCGGGGGGCGCCTTCGACATCGGCTCCAACACGTATTCACTCCGCGTGCAGGGCGAGTTCAAGGAGACGGCCCAGCTGGCCGACGTGCCTGTGGGCTCGTATGAGGGAAGGATCATCTACCTCAGGGACGTGGCACGCATCGACGACTCCCTCGAGGAGCGTACGCAGCAGACATATATAGGAGGCAAGGAGGGAGCCATGATCATCATCCAGAAGCAGAGCGGCGCCAACTCGGTTGAGATCTCCGAGAAGGTGATGAAGATGCTGCCGAGGCTACAGAAAAACCTCCCCTCCGACGTGAAGCTCGGCATCATCGTCGACACCTCCGACAACATCCGCAACACCATCGCGTCGCTCGAGGAGACGGTGCTCTACGCGCTTCTCTTCGTGATGATAGTGGTGTTCGTCTTCCTCGGGCGCTGGCGGGCGACCATGATCATCATCATCACGATCCCCGTCTCGCTCATAGCTTCGTTCATCTATCTGTACGCCACGGGCAACACCCTCAACATCGTGTCGCTGTCGGCCCTCTCGATCTCGATCGGTATGGTGGTCGACGACGCGATAGTGGTGCTCGAGAACGTGACGACCCACATCGAGCGGGGCTCCGACCCGAAGCAGGCGGCCGTACACGGCACCAACGAGGTGGCCATCTCCGTCATAGCATCTACGCTGACGCTGATCGCGGTGTTCTTCCCGCTGACGCTCGTCACGGGCATGACCGGCGTGCTCTTCCGCCAGCTGGGATGGATGGTGACCATCATGATGATCATCTCCACCACCTGCGCCCTCTCGCTCACCCCGATGCTCTGCTCGTTGTGGCTCCGCAGGCAGACCAGCCACTCGCGCCTCTTCACCGTCTTCTACACCCCTATAGAGAAAGCCCTCGACAGGTTTGACAACGGCTACGCCCGTCTGCTGGGGAAGGTGGTGGCCCACCGCACGGTGACGATCCTCTCGTGTCTCGCCATCTTCGTAGGCTCGATCTTCCTCATGAAGTTCGTGGGCTCGGAGTTCATGCCGATGAGCGACAACGCCCGCATCGGCGTCGACCTGGAGCTGCCGATCGGCACGCGCGTGGAGATAGCGCAGCGGGCCACTGGAAGCCTCGACTCGCTCTGGCGTGCGAAGTATCCGGAGATCGAGGCCATCAGCTACACCGTGGGCCCGGCGAGCTCCGACAACACCTTCGCGTCGCTCTCCGACAACGGCTCCCACATCGTGAGCATGAACATACGCCTCTCCGACCCCGGCAAGCGCGACCGCGGCATCAAGGAGATAGCCGACGGGATGCGCAAGGATATCGACGAGAGGTATCCGGAGTTCAACAAAGTGCAGGTGAATGTGGGCGGCGGCCGCGGCCAGTCGATGGGCGGCCAGGCCACGCTCGACTTCGAGATCTACGGCTACGACTTCACGGAGACCGACTCGGTGGCCCGGAAGCTCGTCACCATCCTTAAAGGCATACCCGGCACTGCCGACGTCACGGTGTCGCGAAGCGACTACCAGCCGGAATACCAGGTGGACTTCGACCGCGAGAAGCTCGCCCTCTACGGGCTGAGCCTCCAGACGGCGGCCTACTACCTGCGCAACCGCATCAACGGCGCGACGGCCACGCAGTTCCGCGAGGAAGGCGAGGAGTACGACGTCAAGGTGATGTACGACCCGTCGAGCCGTACAAGCATCGAGGATATCGAGAACATCATGATCTATTCCAATACCGGCAAAGCCATACGTCTTAAGGAACTTGGCAAGGTTGTGGAGCGTTCCACACCTCCCACCATCGAGCGTAAGGACCGCGAGCGCGTCGTTACGGTGTCGGCTGTCGTGGACGGTCGTCCGATGAGCGAAATCGTAGCCGACGCGCAGGCAGCGATCGACAATATGGACATACCGTCCAATATATCGATCGAGATCGCCGGTTCCTACGAGGACCAGCAGGATTCGTTCTCCGATCTGTTGATGCTCGGCGTGCTCATCATCATTCTGGTGTATATCGTCATGGCCGCTCAGTTCGAGTCCTTTACCTATCCCGGTATCATCATGACGTCGCTTCTGTTCGCGTTCTCGGGTGTGTTCCTTATTCTGTGGCTCACAGGCCATATGCTTAACATCATGTCCATGATCGGCGCGATCATGCTTATCGGTATAGTGGTGAAGAACGGTATCGTGCTCATCGACTACATAACGCTGAACCGCGAGCGCGGTATGTCGATCAAGCGTGCCGTGATCGACGGCGGACGTTCGCGTCTGCGTCCTGTGGTGATGACCACTTTGACCACCATTCTGGGTATGGTGCCGATGGCCATCGGAACCGGCGAAGGCGCCGAGATGTGGCGGCCTATGGGTACTGCCGTGATCGGCGGTCTGACATTCTCCACAATTCTGACTCTGTTGTTTGTGCCTACATTGTACTGTGTCTTCGCGGGCAACGGAATCAAGAACCAGCGTAAAAAACACCGCAAGGCCATGGCAAAAAAGGCTTTGGCTGCGGAAACCAAAAAGATTGAAAAATGAAAGCAGTGTTTATCGCCTATGACCAGGCGCATCACGAGAACATAATAGACGTACTGAACCGCACGTCGTGCCGTGGATTTACGGCGTTCGGCGAGGTTCAGGGACGCGGCAGCAAGGACGGCGAACCTCATTACGGCACCCATGCGTGGCCTTCTCTGGCCTCGGCCATCATTACGATGGTGGAGGACGACCGGCTGGATCTGTTGATGGAGCGTCTGCATGAGCTTGATTTGTCGAAACCCATGCTCGGACTCCGCGCTTTCTCTTGGACAGTGGAGAAGTCAGTCTGAGATTTATATGGCGTCGGGCCCGCGGCCCTTTTTAAAAGCGTGATTTCCGGCATATTCCAATGATTTTGCCTAACTTTGCAGGCGGAATCCGCGCACGTGGCGTAATTGGTAGCCGCGCTAGACTTAGGATCTAGTGTCTTACGACGTGAAGGTTCGAGTCCTTTCGTGCGCACAAACAAAGCCGACAGCCTTAATAGGCCGCCGGCTTTTTTTGCCGGTTTCGGACAGACCTAAAAAAAGCCCCTCGACTTCTCCGGAAATCAAGGGGCTTAGAAATTGTTTAAATTTCTTTCGAAA
>USHH01000137.1 GCA_900554345.1 uncultured Bacteroidales bacterium
GACAGCCGCATCGAGGTCGACCGCCTCATCTTCTCCCAGCTCCGCGAGGGGAGGCAGGTCTACATCGTCTATCCCCTCATCACGGAAAACGAGAAGCTCGACCTCAAAAGTCTTGAAGAGGGCTACAGGCGCACGTGTGAGGTCTACTCCAAGTGGCCGGTCTGCTACGTCCACGGCCGCATGAAGCCGGCCGAGAAAGACTATCAGATGGGGCGCTTTGTCTCCGGCGAGGCACGCATCATGGTGGCCACCACGGTGATAGAGGTGGGCGTCAACGTGCCCAATGCCTCCGTGATGGTGATAGAGAACGCCGAGCGCTTCGGCCTATCGCAGCTCCACCAGCTGCGCGGGCGCGTGGGGCGCGGCGCCGACAAGAGCTACTGCATCCTGATGAGCCATCAGAAGATCGGATCCGACACCCGCAAGCGCCTCTCCATCATGACGGAGAGCACCGACGGCTTCCTCATCGCCGAGGCCGACCTGAAGCTGCGCGGCCCCGGCGACATGGAGGGCACGCTCCAGAGCGGCCTCGCTTTCGACTTGAAGGTGTCCGACCTGGCCCGCGACGGCCAGATCGTCTCGCTGGCACGTCGCGCCGCCTTCGAGGTGCTCGACGGCAATCCGGGGCGTTTCGCCCCCGGCGCCGCGCCCCAGCCCGGCCTCTCGCCCCTTCCTCTCTCCGAGCCCGACGCCCGTGCGGTCTCCTCCGAGATCGCCAGGCGCTTCGCCGTCGATGTCGACTGGTCGCGTATCTCCTGACCCATAGGGAGACATTGACGGCCATCGGCCTAACAAATCGGCGTTTACATTGTTATTATTACATGATGACCCTAACAGCGACACATATCTGATGAGAGAGAAAGAATTCCTACCGCTGGTGAGCTCGCAGCTCGGCATCGAGGAGCTCAACGAGATGCAGAAGAAGATGATGGCCGCGGGCCCGGAGGCACGGCGCATCGTTCTGCTCGCGCCCACAGGCTCCGGCAAGACGCTGGCCTTCATGCTGCCGGTGATGAAGGTGATGAAGGAGCCCACGGGAAGGGTGCAGTGTGTGGTGGTGGCACCTTCGCGCGAACTGGTGATGCAGATTGCCGGCGTGGCGCGTGCCGTGGGAGCAGGGCTACGCGTAGTGGCCCTCTATGGAGGCCACAGCGTGACCGATGAGGTCAACGCGCTGAAGGTAGTGCCCGACATCGTGGTGGCCACTCCCGGGCGCCTCCTCGACCACATCAACCGCCGCAACATCGACGTGCTCCCCGTGAGAATGCTCGTACTCGACGAATTCGACAAATGTCTCGAGCTCGGATTCGAGCAGGACATGAAGAAGATCATATCCCGCCTGCGCAACGTGAGCCGCGTGATCCTGACCTCCGCCACCGCGATGAGGGATTTCCCGGAGTTTCTCGACATGGAGAGCGCCGTGACACTCGACTACACCGGTGCCAAGGGCAATCCCCGGCGCCGCATGCATGTGCATAAGGTGGAGGCCTCCGGCAAAGACAAGCTCGAGTCGCTGCTCCATCTGCTTCGCAACATATCGGCCAAGGCGCCTGTGGAGCGCACAGTCATCTTCGTCAACCACCGCGAGAGCGCGGAGCGCGTGGCGGCATACCTCCGTTCACATGGCGTCGACGCCGTGCTCTATCACGGCGCTCTTGACCAGCACGACCGCGAGACGGCCCTGCGCCGCTTCGACAACGGCAGCCGCCCCGTCATGGTGGCCACCGACCTCGCCTCGCGCGGCCTCGACATCGAGGGCGTCGCCTCCGTGATCCACTACCACCAGGCGTTGACTCCCGAAGCATATACCCACCGCAACGGGCGCACCGCACGTCAGGACGCCGACGGCGACATCTATCTGCTCGTCGGGCCAGACGAGGATGTGAAGGACTTCGTGGATATCGACGACGAGATGCATCTCGACACATCCGTCGCGGGCAATCTCCGCAGTGGCCTCTCCACCATCTATATCAACGCAGGCAAGAAGGAGAAGGTCTCTAAGGGCGATGTGCTCGGATTTCTCGTGAAGGAATGCGGAGTGGAGCCATCGGCCATCGGAAGGATCGACGTGGCCGACCATTACGCTCTCGCCGCCGTGGCCGCTCCGGATGCCTCGATCGCGGTGGAGAGGGCGGGAGGAAAGAAGCTGAAAGGGGAGCGCAGGCGCGTCTCGCTTATGGAATGAAAATTAATGAAAAATTTCCGTAATGTAAGTGAAAATGCGTGAAAATACCCATTTCAGGGTAGAATTTCAGTCCAGATGACGCCAAAACTCTGATTTTTTAGTTAACTTTGCAGAAAGCTACTTTCCGTGGTAGAAGCAAAGCCCGACATAAGGCAATAAAAAAGAATATTCATAGGTAAAAATCTTATAACCAAACAGACTATTATGAGCAATAAAAAGCAATTCCTGACCTGTGACGGTAATCAGGCGGCGGCTCACATCAGCTACATGTTTACTGAAGTGGCGGCCATCTACCCCATCACCCCTTCGTCGACCATGGCTGAATATGTCGACGACTGGTCGGCCGCAGGCAGGAAGAACATCTTCGGAGAGACAGTGCTCGTGCAGGAAATGCAGAGCGAGGGTGGCGCCGCAGGCGCCGTGCATGGCTCGTTGCAGGCCGGTGCCCTCACCACGACATATACCGCCTCGCAGGGCCTCCTGCTTATGATCCCCAACATGTATAAGATCGCCGGCGAGCTCCTTCCCTGCGTCTTCCATGTCTCCGCCCGTACGCTCGCATCACACGCCCTCTCGATCTTCGGCGACCATCAGGATGTGATGTCGGCCCGGCAGACCGGCTTCGCCATGTTTGCCGAAGGCTCCGTGCAGGAGGTGATGGATCTCTCCGCTGTGGCTCATCTCTCCACAATCAAGAGCCGTGTGCCATTCGTCAACTTCTTCGACGGATTCCGCACATCCCACGAGATACAGAAGATCGAGGCCCTCTCCGCCGAGGAGCTCGCTCCGCTCATCGACCGTCAGGCTCTCGACGAATTCCGTCAGCGCGCCCTAAACCCCGACGCTCCTGTGGCACGCGGCATGGCCGAGAATCCCGACGTCTTCTTCCAGCACCGCGAGGCCTCCAACAGATACTATCAGGCAGTTCCCGAGATCGTGGAGGGATACATCAACGAAATCAATAAGATCACCGGCCGCAACTACGGCCTCTTCGACTACTACGGCGACCCGGAGGCCGACCGCGTCGTCATCGCCATGGGCTCCGTGACGGAGTGTCTCCGCGAGACCGTCGACTATCTCCGCGCAAAGGGCGAGAAGGTCGGTCTGGTGGCAGTGCACCTCTACCGTCCGTTCTCCGCGCGCCATTTCCTCGCCGCTGTGCCCAAGTCGGCAAAGCGCATCTGTGTGCTCGACCGCACGAAAGAGCCCGGCGCCAACGGCGAGCCCCTCTATCTCGACGTCAGGGACTGCTTCTACGGCAGGGAGAACGCCCCGCTCATCATCGGCGGCCGCTACGGCCTCAGCTCGAAGGACACCACTCCCGCCCAGATGCTCTCCGTATTCGAGAACCTCAAGCTCGACGAGCCTAAGAACCAGTTCTCCGTGGGAATCGTAGACGACGTCACCTTTGAGTCGCTCCCCGTGCTTCCCGAGCTCGACCTCGAGAGCGCAGGCATGTTCGAGGCGAAGTTCTACGGCCTCGGCGCCGACGGCACCGTGGGCGCCAACAAGAACTCCGTGAAGATCATCGGCGACAACACCGATAAATACTGCCAGGCTTATTTCGCCTACGACTCCAAGAAGTCGGGCGGATTCACCTGCTCCCACCTCCGCTTCGGCGACACTCCCATCAGGAGCACATATCTGGTGAACACCCCCAACTTCGTGGCATGCCATGTGCAGGCTTACCTCCACATGTATGACGTGACCCGCGGCCTCAAGCCCAACGGCACTTTCCTGCTCAACACCATCTGGGAGGGCGACGAGCTCGCCAAGAACCTCCCCAACAGGGTGAAACGCTATTTCGCCAAAAACAACATCACCGTCTATTACATGGACGCCAGCAAGATAGCGCAGGAGATCGGTCTCGGCAACCGCACCAACACCATTCTTCAGAGCGCGTTCTTCCGCATCACGGAGGTGATTCCCGTCGACCTCGCCGTCGAGCAGATGAAGAAGTTCATCGTCAAGTCGTATGGCAAGAAGGGCGAGAACATCGTCAACATGAACTATGCGGCCGTAGACCGCGGCAACGAATACCATAAGCTCGACGTGGATCCCGCATGGGCCGGACTTCCCGACAACGACACCGAGGCATGCACCGACAGCAAGTTTGTCTGCACCGTCGTCAAGCCCATCAACGCCCAGGACGGCGACCTGCTCCCCGTGAGCGCTTTCGCCGACCGTGCCGACGGCACATGGCCCCAGGGCACTGCCCGCACGGAGAAGCGCGGCGTGGCCGCCTTCGTGCCCGAGTGGAATCCCGAGAACTGTATCCAGTGTAACAAGTGCTCATACGTCTGCCCTCACGCCGCTATCCGTCCCTTCATGCTTGACGAGGCCGAATACGCCGCCGCCCCCTTCAAGGAGGAGCACTCCATCCCCGCTGTAGGCAAGCAGTTCCCCAACATGCGTTTCGTGCAGCAGGTCGACGTCCTCGACTGTCTCGGCTGCGGCAACTGCGCCGATGTCTGCCCCGGCAAGAAAGGCCAGAAGGCCCTCACCATGAAGCACACAGAGTCGCAGCTCGACAACCAGGCCAACTGGGACTACTGCGTTGAGCACGTCAGCTCGAAGCAGAACCTCGTCGATGTCTCACTCAATGTGAAGAACAGCCAGTTCGCCACTCCGCTCTTCGAGTTCTCCGGCGCCTGCTCCGGCTGCGGCGAGACTCCCTACGTGAAGCTCCTCACCCAGCTCTTCGGTCCGCGACAGATCGTGGCCAACGCCACGGGCTGCTCATCGATCTATTCAGGCTCAGTCCCCTCGACACCCTATTGCACCGACGCCGATGGCCATGGTCCCGCATGGGCCAACTCCCTCTTCGAGGACTTCTGTGAATACGGTCTCGGCATGCACATCGCATACGAGAAGATGCGTGCACGCCTCGAGGATCTCTGCGGAAAGATCGAGGAGAACGCCGACGCTCCCGAGGCTCTGAAGACAGCTGCCCGTGAGTGGATGGACGCCCGCGAGGATGCCTCCGCATCACGCGTCAAGGGCGACGCCCTCACCGCCGAGGCCCGCAAGGGCAAGGAGGCAGGCTGCGACGTCTGCAGCCAGATCGTGGCCCTCAGCCACTACCTCACCAAGCGCAGCCAGTGGATCATCGGCGGCGACGGCGCAAGCTACGACATCGGCTACGGCGGTCTCGACCATGTGATCGCTTCCGGCAAGAACGTCAATATCCTTGTGCTCGACACGGAGGTCTATTCCAACACCGGCGGTCGTCGAAGTCGACTCCTATCGCCGCCATCGCCAAGTTTGCCGCCGCCGGCAAGCGTATCCGCAAGAAGGACCTCGGCCTGATGGCCACCACCTACGGCTACGTATATGTGGCACAGATCGCCATGGGCGCCGACAATGCCCAGACCCTCAAGGCTATCCGTGAGGCCGAGGCCTACGACGGCCCGTCGCTCATCATCGCCTATTCTCCCTGTATCAACCATGGCCTGAAGGTAGGCATGGGACACAGCCAGGAAGAGGAGAGGAAGGCCGTGGAGTGCGGCTACTGGCAGCTCTGGCGCTACAACCCGGCGCTCGAGAATTCCGGCCAGAACCCCTTCACCCTTGACAGCAAGGAGCCCGACTGGAGCAAGTTCAACGACTTCCTCAAGGGCGAGGTGCGCTTCGCGTCGCTCTATAAGATGCAGCCCGAGGCAGCCGACGAGCTCTTCAAGGCAGCGCAGGACAACGCCCGCTGGCGCTACAACAACTACGTGCGTCTCTCCCGCCAGCAGTGGGGTGTGGATCCCGAGCTCACTCCCGAGGAGGAGAAGCTGAGAAAGGAATAAAAGACTGAAATAATCCATGGGGCTCCGGCTCCATGGATCACATACAAAAAAAGCGCCTCCGGCCGCATCGGCCCGTGGCGCTCTCTGTTTGGGTATATGATGGTTGATTTGTTTCTGGATTTTATTTGCGGCAGAGGAGGTAGAGGGGGCGGTAGGTGAGCTGCGG